>NZ_JBEZDE010000010.1:0-194010 GCF_040648115.1 Nocardia sp. NPDC049190 | reverse complement strand
ACCACCGCGCTCGAGCAGGCGACCCCCGGCAGCGCCGACGCTGTCGCGCTACGCCTGGAACTCGCCCAGAACCAGCTCATGATGCACCGGTGGGAACAAGCCGTCGACACCGCCACACACGCCCGCGCGCAGGCGCAGGCCCTTGGTGATCCGACGCTGCTACTGGCCGCGACCGCGACCCTCGCCTGGTTCGCCAGCTACCAAGGCACCCTCGACGCCGGGCAGGAACTGATCGACCTGGCCGCCGACGGCATGGACACACGAGATGTCGACCTCACTCCTACGTTGCTCGAGGCACTGGCGGATCTGGTCTACGCGGAGATCTCCATCGACCGTATCCGCGCCGCCGATCGTCATGCCGAGCGCGGACTGCACGTCAGCCGTACCACCGGCCACGGATACGCCTTCGGCCGCTTCACGCTCGGGGCCGCCGCGACGAAACTCCACCTCGGACAGTTGAACGACGCCCGATCCGCCGCGGAGTCCGCCGTCGAACTGGCGCTGTTGCTGGACAATGATCAGCTGCTCTCGGCAGCGGAGAGCGCGCGGTGCTGGATCGAGTCCCTGCGAGGCGACCTGCCGACAGCGCTGGCCGCGGGCCGTGCGGCGCTACGCGCGGCTGAGCGCCAGCCGGACGCGCTCTTCGCCTGGGTCGCCCGCGCGTCGTACGGCGAGGCGCTCATCGAAGCGGGTGAATTCGAGCACGGTCGCCAGGAAATTCTCTCCCTCGGCGGGCCCGAGCTGGCCGATTTGCCTCCCACCACGCGTCCGTTCTGGCACCAGGCACTGGTCACGGCCGAACTGTCCGCAGGCCGGATCGATGCGGCCGAGGCGATCGCTCGCCACATCGAGGCAGTCCCCATGGGACCTTCCCGGGAGGGGAATGCGCACTACGCCCGGGCCCGCATTCATCTCGCAGTGGGCGATTTCGCGGCGGCCGCAGCGTCTGCCCACAGAGCCGTTCAGTGCTTCGAGGCAGTGGAGATGCGCGTATGGGCCGCGCGGTCCCGCCTGGTCGCCGGCCGCAGTCTCGCGCTGGTCGGCCAGCCCGAGACTGCGGTACGCGAACTCGAACTGGCCCACGGCATCCTGCGCGACGCCGGCGCCGAACGACTACGGCTGGAGGCCGCCAAGGAACTCCGGAACCTGGGACGACGCGTACGTCGCCAACCCACCACCGAAGGGCCTACGCACCAACCGATCTTGACCGAACGAGAGCGCGACATCGCCGACCTGGTCGTCCACGGGTACACCAATCGCGAGATCGCCGCGCAGCTTTTCGTCAGTCCGAAGACCGTCGAGAAGCATCTCGCGCGGATATTCGTCAAGCTGGGTGTTTCCTCCCGTACCGGCGTGGGAGCAGCGCTGTCCCGGCGCATTACCGACCCCCGGTGACCGAACGCACACGTCAGGACTCGAGCCGGCTGTCGATCGCCTGCAGCGCGTCGAGATCCATGATCGCGGTGGACGTTCGATGCACGATCGCGCGGCACACATCGGCGGGTTGGAATTCGGGCATAATGGCGCTGCGTCCGATGGTGATCATCCACGCGAAATAGGGATAGAGACACTGCTGCCGGTAGGCGAGCCACGCGGCCTCGAACGGGACTACGGGCCCGCCTGCCGCGTGCAGCCGGTCCACATAGAATTCGATGAGCTCGCGTTCCCACGCCCGCCGGTCCTCCACTTCGAGCCCGGAGGTCATCGTGTAGGTCACGTCGAATGCCCAGCCGCCACGCATGACCAGTTGCCAGTCGGTGAAACCCATCGTGCCGCCACCGCCGACATAGGCGTTGCCGATGTGCGGGTCTCCGTGCAGCAATGTCTGTGGTCCTCGTTCGGCGATCAACAGAGACTGTTCGCACGCCGCGTAAAGCTTGTCCTGCACGGGCGGCAGTGTGTCGGGCACGATCTCCGGAGCGCGCTCGAGCCCGACCCTCGCCCGTTTCTTCATGCCGAGGAGTCGGTCGAAGTTGCGAAAGTGTGCGCTCGGCGTCTTCAACCAGTCGTACTTCGTCAGCACGGGAGATTCCCAGTAGTGCCCGTGCCAGACCGCCATATTCGCCAAGAGATTTTCCATCTGCTGCCGCGTGACCGGCTCCATCGGCGTGCAGAACCGCGCCTGCTTGGTCACGCTGATGTCCTCGAGCAGCGTCACGGAACGACCGCTGCGCGTGTCGGCCGCGCCGAAATAACCGCGCGGAGCTTCGATATCCAACTCTGGACGCAGGTGCTGGAAGAAGCCGGGCTCCCCAGGCAGCGCGTGCGCCAAGTATTGCGTCAAACGCTGGGTGAAGGTCAAGGTCGTCTTGGCGAACAGATGCTCGGGTAGCTTCGCCTGCCGTCCGGCCTCGTTGTAGGTGACCGTGGCCCGCCATCGGCTTGTCGTACCGGTACCGGCGTCGTCGATCTCGAAGGACTCCACCTCCGCCCCGGGATGCCCGGCGGCCAGCACCGCGGTCAGCCACTGTGCGTCGATTTCGCTCTTCGTCATCGGAATGTCGACAACCGTGCGCCGACGCACCTTCTCCGACAGCACGTGGCCGCCGATCCGCACCATCCCGGGCAGCACTCCGTTCGCCGGACTGCCCGTCGATGTCTCGCCCATGCCCCTCACCTTTCTCAGCTCGTCGCGCCGCACAGCGACCCAGTGGTTGGCAAGTATCCGGCAGCGTTCGGGCCGCCGAGTTCCCGCGCGCCAGGGTGACCGGGGTTCTCGAGTGCGGACGACACCGCCAATCACCGCTTTCACGTGCCGAAACGCTCGGCCGCCGGTCACACGGCAGGTAAACGCTATGGCGCGATTCGCCGAGTGATTGGCGCGCGAGACCTGCTTGCTGCACAACGACACTCGGCCGGCTTCATGTCCGAGTTGCCCACCTTTGCCGGGCTCGGCGGAGCGCCCCGGTGTCGGCGTAACCGACGCGCCGGGCCAAGGATGTCAGGGTGTCGTCCGGGCTGGTGTCGGAGCGGTGTTCCACCACGGCGCTGCGTGCGCGGTCGAGTTCGCGAGTCCAGGTGGTTCCCTCGTCGGCAAGCCGTCGTTGCAGACTTCGTCTACTTGTCGCCAGATACCGCGCGACGCGGTCGATGGTCACTCGACCGTCGCCCATCAGTGCGATCAGCGCATAGTGCACCTGACTGGACCACGTGACATCCAGGCGGTGCGGGGGCGGCAGCCTTTCCGCGCACCGGCGCAGGATATCGGCGAGTGCGGGGTCGGCTGTTCGCAGCGGCAACGCCAAATCAGCTGTACGGAACGTGATCTGGTCAGTCGGCGCGTCGAAATCGACCCGCCGCGTGCCGAACGCCTCGACGAAGCGATCGCGTCGCCGTGGCGCACGCTGCCGCAAACAGATCCGGACCGGATGCACGTCCCGCCCCGTGGCGGATCGTGCCCGGGCGACCACAGCCGCGAGGGCAAACTGCGTGGCCAGTTGGCGTCCACGTCCCCGGCCGTTGAGCAACCGGACATCCGCAGTGGCCTCGCCCTCGGTCTCGTCCGACACCGCGAATCCGATGTTGGTGGTGACGAGACCCGCGTGCTGTTCGGAGAGCGCCAGCCCTTCGCCGAGAGTCGGCGCCGTACTGAACAGATAGTCGTGCACACCGAAGCGCCCCAACGTGTTCATGTGCCCGACGCGCAACGCTACATGCGAATCGTCCAGTGCGTGTTCAACCAATTCCCAAAGATGCAATTGGCTATTGCTGGGCACCATGGCATCACCACTGTGCAATACCCAGTCCGGCAGACCCACCGCACGGGCCAGTCGCCGCCGCGACAACCCAGTCAAACCAGCATTGTCCAGTATGAAGTTCACAAACGAAACGTTGTCCACCGTATCCAATGCGAACACCTAATCAGAAAGGACGGGCGCTGCCGACGGCTCCGGAAGCCGGCGCTTCTCGACGATAGTCCAATAACGCAGCGACGGCGTCGACCGCTGGCCGGTGCAGCGATCGAGCGGTGCCACCAGGCACATCGGTAGGAACATCGGCGCGGCTCGATTGCATGCCACCGCCATCGGCGCTGCCTGCTGTGCGGTACGCGAACTCACCGAGATCGACTGGCAACCGGGATATTTCATTGGTTGTGCACGACGGCACGACCAAGGCGCCACATACGCGGGGACCTCTGCACCCGCATCGGCAACGTCTGGAATGGAACCGTACGTTCGGCGGCCCGCAGACCATGTCGGGCGTTCCGCGGCGGTGCCGCGTTCGACCACCTCGAAGCTGCCGCACCCCGTGGCGCCGCAAGATTCATCCGACCCGCCGCATCGACGACCCGGAGGTTTCACCCCGCCGGACATCATTTCGCGGGCTGACCGCACGCTTCGGGGAATACACAGCGCGAACGGCGGCGGGCGAGAAACCGGGGCACGCAGTCGCGCAAACGATCCGGTGCGGTCAGCTTCTACGACACGCGGTAGTATGGTCTGGTGCGAGATCCGGCGGATGTGGCGGCGCGGCTGCGCGGCGCTTTCGTCGGATCGATGTCCGGGGCGGTGAGCGTCGCCGCGCACGCCCTCGGCGGCGGCGCGGTCTGTCCTGGTGCATCATCGACCGCGTTGCTGATCGTCGTGTGCGCCGCGGCGGGCGTGCTGGTCGCCACGCGACGGAAGCGAGCCGGGCTGGGTGCGGTCATGGTGATGCTCGCCGTTGGGCAGACCCTCACACACGTCGCGCTGACACTGTCGGCCGGGCATCAGCACGGTCGCGAAGCGCCGGCAGTCATGCTCGGCGCCCACCTCGCCGCTGTCCCGGTCGGCGCACTGCTCATCCGCGCCGCGGAGCATGCGCTGCTCTGGGCAGCATCCGAAATGCGACATACAGCACGCGTCCTCGGCCACGGCCCTGCCGCGCCCCACCGAATCTTCGCCACGTCGGCCGTGGAATCCCTTCCCGGTCCCCGGCGTCTGCTGCTCGGTTCAGGCTCCGGCTTGCGTGGCCCGCCGACCAGTCGCTGACCGTCGTCCTGCCGCCCACGAACCCTGTTCGATCGTTCCCGCACGGCACCTTTCGCGATCATCCGGGTCGAGCGCATCCTGGATGCATGCGGGAGCTGCTGCGCCCCGGAGCAGTATGCGCTTCGCTCGGGCTACCGGCGAATTCATCACGCCGAGAGGACGACCGGCCACCACGTACTGCCCCCCAGGCGCCACCACTCGTTCCGCCATCAGGCCCCCCGTAGCCCTCGCCCCGCGAGACGGCGTACCCATGGTGCCGCGAGCGCATGGTCGATGCCCCTCGGGCAACGCAACAATCGGCGCTCCGCACGCGCCGCCACGGTCGATCCGACCTATGCCGCGGCCACACGCGACGAACCCGCACCACGGGTAGATCACGTCGCCGAGCAGTCGGCACCGATTCCACTGTGATCCGGCCGGTCCATAACGAGCGTCCGGGACACAGAGCCCCATTCCGACGAACCCCGACGACGGAAGACTCGCCAATCGGCTGTGGCGGACAACCGAAGATCAGCACCTCACCTCACCGGAGTTTTCATGCGTATCAGCACTTCTCCCGCGCCCCGCACGAGTTCGCGCACCGCTCGCGTCGTGCGCGGCGCAGCCGCCGCCGTGACGGCGCCACTCCTCCTGCTCGCCTGCTCATCGACCGATGAGCCCTCGTCCGCAGCCGCGGTCACCATTACCGATCAGTGGGTCAAGGCAACCGACAGCGGGATGTCCGCAGCGTTCGGTGACCTGAGCAATGCCGACGACCAGCCGCGCACAGTGGTATCGGCCACCAGCCCCGCGGCCGGCCGGATCGAGTTGCACGAAGTAGTCGCCGAATCGAATGGAACGAAGACCATGCGCCCCAAGCCGGGCGGGTTCACGATCCCGGCGCACGGGACGACGCGGCTACGGCCGGGCGGTGACCACATCATGTTCATGGGCCTGAACGGACCGTTGCGCACCGGATCGGAAACGTCGGTCACGCTTACCTTCGACGACGGATCGACCGCGACATTCACCGCCCAGGTACGCGACTTCGCCGGCAATCAGGAGAATTACGCACCCGACCACGCGAACGGCGATTCGCGCACCGGCGCGCAGACCCCCGCACACGATGGCTGAGCGGGCCGGACCGCGACCCGCACGGATCAACCGGCGGCGCTTGCTCGGCGGCAGCGCCGCCGCGGCGGGCGCCGGGCTCGGCGCGGTCGCACTGACCGGACGTCGCGAATCTCCCGCGGCCGAGCACGCCACGACGGTCCCGTTCTACGGACCGCACCAGGCGGGCATCGCCACCGCCCCACAGTCGTGGGCGGCGTTCGTCGCCTTCGATCTCCGACCGGGCACGCACCGTGACGACCTCGTCGGCCTGCTCGAGATCTGGACCGACGACGCCAGCCGACTCACCCAAGGTCGTCCCGCCCTCGCGGATACCGAGCCCGAACTGGCCCGGCGGCCCGCTCGGCTCACGATCACCCTGGGTCTGGGCCCCGCGGTGTTCACCGTCGCCGGTCTCGAGCACCGCAGGCCGTCCTGGCTGCGGGCACTGCCACCGTTCGACATCGACCGACTCGAACCGACGTGGACCGGCGGCGATGTGCTGCTGCAGATCTGCGCGGACGAGGCGACCACGGTGGCACACGCGGTCCGGGTGCTGTGCCGGAGCGTGACTTCGCTGGTCACCGTGCGGTGGGTGCAGCGGGGGTTCCGGGACGCGACACCGGGGACGACACCGCGCAATCTGATGGGACAGGTCGACGGCACCGTGAATCTCGCCGCGGATACCGCCGACTTCGCCGACCTGGTGTGGGACGACGGCAGTGTTCAACCGTGGCTGGCCGGCGGCACGTCGTGCGTCCTGCGGCGGATCGCGATGACACTGGACACCTGGGACGAGATCGACCGGGAGGCAAGGGAACTCACCATCGGCCGCTCGCTCGACAACGGCGCCCCGCTCACCGGCACGGCGGAATTCGACGAGCCGGACTTCGCGGCCGTCGATGCGACGGGCATCTCGGTCATCCCGCCGTCCTCGCATATCGCGCGGGCCCACCACACACACGATGGCGAACGATTCCTCCGGCGTGGCTACAACTACGATGACGCACCGATGCCCGGCCGGACCTCCAACTCGGGTCTGATCTTCGCCGCGTATCAACGCGACGTGGACGCCCAGTTTCTCCCGGTCCAGCGCCGCCTCGCGGAATTCGACGCGCTGAACGTGTGGACGACACCGATCGGTTCTGCGGTATTCGTCATCCCGCCGGGGGTGTCCGCGCCGGGCGGATATCTCGGAGCGGATTTGTTCGAGTCTTGATCCGCGCTCGGTGCCGACACGTGCGAGGTGCCGGCACCGAACCGGTCGGTTCCAGAACGCGACGCGGTGGGTTCGACGGGGGCCGGGGCCGCCCGGTGAGATCCCCGTCCATCCCTCCTATTCGACGGCGAAACTGCCGCCCTTGGGCACATAACCCAGTTTCTCCACGGGCAACTCACCGAGCACCTGACCGGTGCAATCGGGGCCCGAGTACAGCGTGATGGGCCGATCGGTGCCATTGCCGATGGTGACCTGGAATGTCGAGTGGAAGGTGCCATCGGTATTCAGGCAGCCCACCGGGTCCGTGTGTGGCTCACCGTTGATCGTCACCGTACCGACCGCGGCCTGGGCGGTGCCCGCCGACAACAGGGCGGCGGCCCCGGCCAGCGCGAGCACACCGACGAACCCAGCAGTACGAATCATTCATGCCTCCAGTCTTTTTCGCTGTCGGCCAACCCCGATGCCGACGCCTCGTGACATTGCGCCTGCGATTCTGTCACGAGCCCCCGCGTGCCGGAGACGGCCCCGACTCGGCCGACACCCCACCCGGGCGAGCACGACGGCTGCCGCGTCGATCGACGCGGCAGCCGAGCGCGATACCCACCGTCAGGCGGCGGCGCGAATCGTCTTGACGTCCTTACGAACTCCGAGGGCGACGATGATCTCGATGACGCCGAGCACGATCAGCCACACGCCCGCCACCACAGCCAACGTTGCCACGGACCGGACCGGCCAGACGATCAGCACGACACCGGCGATAGCGGTCAAAACACCGAGGAACGCCTGCCACCAGCGTCCGGGCAGACCCGACTCGGAGAGCGCGGCCATCAACAGCGCAACGCCGCGGAACAGCCAGCCGATACCGATCCACAATCCGAGCAGCAGAATCGAGGCCAGCTCGTCACGGAAGCAGAAGACACCGATCACGATCGACAGGACACCGCTGATGAAGGCCAGCACTCTGAACCCGATGGCGGCCGGCGCACCGAACGCCGCGATCAGCTGCAGAAAGCCGAAAACAACCAGATAGACACCAAAGATGATGCCCGCGGCCGCCAGCGTCAGCCCCGGCCATACCAGGATCAGGATGCCGAGGATCACTGCGAGGATGCCGGTGAGCAAAACAGATTGCCACGCAGTGCGGCCAAGCGACTGAAGAGGACCCCCTAGCACGCTTTTTGTCGTCATTCCCTGATGCTATTCCGCACAACTATAGTTTCCTGGAGATTTGCCAGTAGTGGCCCACGGTGCCACGCCACACCCAGTTCCACCACGCGGCGGCCAGGTTGTCGACGGCCACTCCCCCGCTACGTTTATCGCCCGGCGGCTCGGGTAGTCATCCGTCAATGGCTCTCGTCGTGCCCACCCCCTGGGTGAGCGGGTGGGGCGGGTTGGTGAGGCTCGGGTTGGCTAGGAGAAGAGGGTGGCGGTTCTGCTCGTGCTGCAGGCACGTGGGCTCGGTGATCTACTCACCGCGGTCCCGGCTTTACGTGCCCTGCGCCGAGCCAAACCGCACGACCGCATCGTCCTGGCCGCCCCGCAGCGGCTCAAACCGATCGTCGACTTGATCGCCCCGGTCGACGTCCTGGTACCGACCGGCGAACTCGGCAGCTTCCGATGGGACGCGCCCGGACCACAGGTCGCGGTCAACCTGCACGGCCCGAGCGCCGAAAGCATCGTCGCGCTGGCCAAGACCCAGCCGGGGCGCATCCTCACCTATCGCAATGCCGCCTTCCCCGAACTGGACGGCCCCGAATGGCAGACGGACATGCACCAGGTGGACCGCTGGTGTCATCTGCTCGAATCCGATGGGATCGTCGCCGATCGCCGCAACCTCGGGCTGGTCCCGCCGGTTTCGACGACCATCCGCCGGGACTGCGTCGTCGTGCACGTCGGCGCGGGCGCCCCGGCCCGCCGGTGGCCACCGGACCGGTTCGCCGCCGTCGTTCGACACCTCCTGGTGCTCGGGCGCGAGGTCGTGCTCACCGGGGACGCGTACGAGCGCGACCTCGCGCTGAACATCGCCGCGCGCGCCGGACTCCCCGTAGGCCGGGTGCTGGCCGGCGAGCAGAACCTCATCGAGCTGGCGGCCACCATCGCCGAGGCCGCGCTGGTGGTCTGCGGCGACACCGGCGTCGCACACCTGGCCACCGCATTCGGCACCCGGACGGTCCAGCTGTTCGGCCCGACCCCGCCGCGCTGGGGTGGACCACCTCCGCACTTGCTGGCCAGACACGCCGTGCTGTGGGCGGGCCAGGTCGGCGATCCCGA
This sequence comes from Nocardia sp. NPDC049190, assembly GCF_040648115.1. Taxonomy (NCBI): domain Bacteria; kingdom Bacillati; phylum Actinomycetota; class Actinomycetes; order Mycobacteriales; family Nocardiaceae; genus Nocardia; species Nocardia sp. NPDC049190. The sequence goes on along the minus strand of NZ_JBEZDE010000010.1, from coordinate 184,461 downwards.
TGCCGACACCCCAGATCCGGGCCTGTTGCGGATCGACGTCACCGAGGTGGTCGACGCGGTCGACAAACAGCTGAGTAATCACCACCTGTCGGGCACCGAGAGCCGCAGGGCCGCCTATCGCCGGGTAGGGTGACCAGCTCGCGGGCTGATCGAGAACAGTTATAGCCGGGGAATCAGCCGGTGCGGTCCGCGGCGATACGCACCGCCGCGGAATAGGCGGCGATCGCGCTCGGCCAAAACTGTTCGAGGTAGTCGCGCGCGTCGGCGAGGCCGCGCGGGTCGAGTGAATACAGCCTGCGGTTACCCTCCGGCCGCACCATGACCATCCGCGCCGTACGCAGCACACGCAGATGCTGAGAAACCGCGGAGCTGCTCGTCCCGACCGCATCCGCGAGTTCACCGACCGAGCGCGGAGTCTGTGTCAACGCCTCGAAAATCGTACGGCGGGTCGGGTCCGCCAGCGCGGAAAGGGCGCGAACTCCATTAGTCGCCACTCATCCAGTGTGCGCAGCTGTCGTCGGATCGGTCAAACCCGTCCGCGCGCCGTTCTCCCAGGTGAACACGGGGAGTCGCGCCGGATCGTTACCCACTCGGGACATGCTGGATGGACGTTTTCCATCCGTGACGGTTGCCACAGAACTGCGAAACCCGCGAGCGCCTCCCGTACGTTTTTTGACATGCCCGTGACCTTCCCGTTACCTTTTCGTCGCGGCGCGACCCGGTCCCGCCGTCATCACGCCGCCGCCCGAGCGGTGGCCGTCGCCGCCATCGTGACCACATCGACCGGCATCCTCGCCACGACCCGACACCACGACGACGCAGACTCCTCCGTCCGCCTTGTCGCAGGCAGGATCGCCGCAGGCGAAATCGACGCCGCCGCAGGACAGGCCCGACTCACCGCCTTCACACCGCCCACCGCACAGCGGTCTCGGACCGAACCGGACCACCCTGCGCCGTGGGAGCCGCACCGCATCGCGCAGGAAGGGGCCCGCATCGCGCGGGAAACCGCCCGCCCGAAAACGGTTCGGCCGGCCGCCGGCGTCCTCACCTCCGACTTCGGCACGCGCTGGGGCACACTGCACGCAGGCTTGGACTTCGGTGACCCGCTCGGCGCACCCATCGCCTCGGTCACCGATGGTGTCGTCATCGAGGCCGGTCCCGCCTCCGGCTTCGGCCTGTGGGTGCGCGTGCAGCAGGACGACGGCACGGTGGGCGTCTACGGACATGTCAACGACATCCTCGCCACCGTCGGACAGCAGGTTCACGCGGGCGACACCATCGCGACCGTCGGCAACCGCGGCTACTCGACCGGCCCGCACCTGCATTACGAGGTCCATCTGCCCGACGGCGAACCGATCGACCCGATGCCCTGGCTGGCCGTCCGCGGCATAGATGTATTGCGGAACCCGACCTGATCCCACGTTCGCGGGCGCATGAGGGGTTCGCGAACGCGGCTCGACGGACCGGCCCGGCCGGAGGATGCCCACGACCGACTCCCGGGCATCCGACACCACGTACTCGGCGCACCACCGTGGCCGGCCTGCCGACGGGCAGGCTCAGCGTAAGCGCTCCGCGTCGCGGGTGAGTTCGACCAATGTCTTGCCGAGCATCGCCAGTTCCTCGGCTGTGGCGCCCTCCTCGATCGCGGTAGCGACGTCCTCGGCGGCGCACCGGGCGGCGAACCACCGATCGGCCAGATCCGCGGCCTCCTGGGCGCTGAGCACCACTGAATCGCCGGGAATCCCGGTTCCCTTCAAGCTGTTGCGGTGTTCGTAGGCGCGTTGGCGACAGGACTGGCGACAGTACCGCCGACGGCGGCCGGCCTCCGACTCCACGATCTCCCGCCCACACCACAGGCAGCAGGACAGCAAGCGGCGCGACATGACGAAGAACACTAGTAGCCCGCCGCCCGCGATCGGTGCGGCGACCCCCGGAACCCGCCGCGCACCGGGGTTGGCAAGCCGGGCATGGCGGTAGCACTACAATGAAACGGTTCATCGCGGCCGGGTCGGGAACTATCGGCGCAGGCCCGATCGTTGCACACATAGTCGAACGAGCGCGTTGCACTCGTCTGGACACGTCGCAGCGCACGAAGATCCGAGCACACAGGGAGAGGCACACCATGGCAGATCGCGTACTCCGGGGCAGTCGACTCGGAGCGGTGAGCTACGAGACCGATCGCGACCACGACCTGGCTCCGCGTCGGATTGCCCGCTACCGGACCGACAACGGTGAAGAATTCGACGTTCCCTTCGCCGACGATGCCGAGATCCCACCCACCTGGCTGTGCCGTAACGGCCAGGAAGGAATTTTGATCGAAGGCACTACCCAGGAAGCCAAGAAGGTCAAACCGCCCCGCACCCATTGGGACATGTTGTTGGAGCGCCGCAGCAAAGACGAGCTCGAGGAGCTGCTCAAGGAGCGTCTCGACCTGCTGAAGACCCGCCGGCGCGCCTGACCGCCCACCGACAACGAATGGCCGCCGCATCGAAAGATGTGACGGCCATTCGTTGTCCGTGCTGACGCCCCGAGATCAGTGACTGGCTACCTTGCGGTAGCGCAGCAGCGCCAGCGGCATCGCCACCGCGAGGATTGCCACCGAACAGGCCACCGAGTACTCGACGCAGTGCTCGGCCGCCCAGCCGGACGGCGGGACGAAGGTGGGCGGCGCCCCATTGTCGAACAACTTGCGGCCCGCGGCCGACACCGCGGTGATCGGATTCCATTCGGCGACGGTGCGCAGCGGACCGGGCAGCGTCTCGGCGGAGATGAAAGCCGACGAGATGAACGTCAGGGGGAACAGCCAGATGAGTCCGGCACTCTGCGCAACCTCGACGTTCGGTGACAGCAGGCCGGTGAACGCACCGACCCACGACATCGCGAACGCGAACAGCAGAATCACCGCGAAAGCCAACACGGCATCCGCGACACCACCGTTGATCCGCCAGCCGACAACGTATCCGCACCCGACCATGACGGCCAGACTGAGGATATTCACCACCAGGTCCGACAGGGTGCGGCCCATCAGCACGGCCAACCGCGACATCGGCAGAGCACGCATCCGGTCGATGATGCCCTTCTGCAGGTCTCCTGCGAGACCGACCGTGGTGAACGCGGCGTTGAACGCCACCGTCTGCGTGAAGATACCCGCGAGCAGGAATTCGCGGTATTGGCCGCCGCCCAGCGAGGCGCCGAAGATGTAGGCGAACAGGAACACGAACATCAACGGCTGGATCGTCGCCGTCACCAGCAGGGTGGGAACGCGCAGAATGGTCAGCAGGTTGCGGTAGGCGACGATCGCGCTGTCCCGGAACATTCGTAGCCGGGGACCGGAGTCCGTTGGCGCCGCAGCCATTTTCGGGTCCGCTTCCACCTGCGCGGACCCCTCCCCCACTACTGCGGTACTCACGACATGATCTCCTCTTGTACGTCGTCGGTTTCCGGCGCTATGACCGGCTGGTTGCCCACCTTGCCGGTGAGAGAGAGGAATACGTCGTCGAGACTGGGTCGGTGCACGGTCGCGTCGACGACGCAGACGCCCGCGTCATCGAGCCTGCGCAGCACCTCGACCATGGTGCGCGAGCCGTCGCCGACCATCACCGACGCCTCCTCGGTGCCTGCTTCGTGAATCGGGTCGCCGATACCGGTTTGCGCGAGTACTACGAGCGCGGGCCCGGCGTCCTGGCCCGCGGCGAGTGTCACCGTGAGCCGGTCACCGCCGATCGAGGTCTTCAGCTCGTCGGCCGAGCCCCGAGCGATGACCCGGCCGTGGTCTATCACCGTGATCCGGTCCGCGAGCAAATCGGCCTCTTCCAAGTACTGCGTGGTGAGCAGCACCGTGGTGCCGTCATCGACGAGATCGCCGATGACACCCCACATGTCGAGCCGGCCGCGCGGGTCCAGACCGGTGGTCGGTTCGTCGAGGACCACCACCGCGGGCCGGGCGACCAGCGCGCCCGCCAGATCGAGCCGCCGAGCCATGCCGCCGGAATAGGTGCCCGCCCTGCGGTTCGCGGCGTGCTCGAGCCCCAGCGCGCTGAGCAGATCCGCTGCCCGGACGGTCGCCTGCTTGGTCGACATCCCGTACAGGCGGGCCACCATGCGCAGGTTCTCGAATCCGGACAGATTGGCGTCGACCGCGGCGTATTGACCGGACAGACCGATCCGCCGACGCGCCGCAGCGGGGTCGCGCAACACGTCGATGCCCGCCACCCGCACCGATCCGGCGCACGGTTTCAGCAACGTCGTGACGACCCGGACGGTCGTCGTCTTGCCCGCGCCGTTCGGTCCGAGCAGGCCCATCACCGTGCCGGTGGGAATCTGCAGGTCGATCTCGTCCAGCACGCGGACCCGGCCGTAATTCTTGACCAGCCCGCTTACCTCCACCGCCAAGCTCACCTGTGTGTCTCCTTCGTTTCCAGCCACGCGCGCAGCACCGGCCCGATCACCGCCAACGAATCCGGCGTGGTCATCGCGGAGTGCTGGCAGCGCAGCTCGTGATCGTGGATGTCACCGGTGACAAACGGCTGCCAGGAGGCCGCGCGCCGGTCCGGGTCGGCCCGGTTGATCGCGTCGTCTCCGGCGGTGAAGAACAGCAGGTCGCCCTCGAAGACGCGTGGACGGAAGCCGTGCGCGAGCACGGCGCCATTGGCGTAGCCGACATAGAGCCGCTCCAGATGCTCGACGGTCAGCGCCTCGAACGGTCCGGACCGCGAGCGCAGCAGCTCGGCCGCGTCACGCAGGTTCATCGCCGGATCGATCTCCGCGCCGACCTCGTCGCTGCCGAACTCGCCGATGATCTCGGCCACGCTCGGGATCGCATGCTCGAGCCATTCGTCGGAGAGTAGGTAGCTGTCCATCATCGACAGCAGCGCGACCTCGTGACCCGCCTCTTGCAGCTGCACCGCCATTTCGTGCGCGATCAATCCGCCCAGCGACCAGCCGAGCAAGTGATACGGCCCCTGCGGCTGAACCGCCTCGAGGGTGGCCACGTAGTGGCTCGCGGTCTCGACGATCGAATCGTAGCCGCCCTCGCCTGCCACATGCGGGGCTTGCAACCCGTACACCGGGCGGTCCGGTCCGAGGTGCGCGAGCAGCCCCGAATAGCACCAGGCCAGCCCGATAGCCGGGTGGATACAGAACAACGGCGCCCGGCTCGCGACCGTGCTCGGCCGGATGGGCAGTAGCGGCGCCAGTGCCGCGGCCAACGCCGCGCCCGAGGCGGCGTCCGCGCTGTCCAACCGCGCCGCGATGGCCGCCGGGGTCGCGTCACCGAACATCAGCTGCACGGGCAGGTCGATCCCGCTGTCGCGCATGTGCGCAACGACTTTGGTGGCCAGCAGCGAGTTGCCGCCGAGTTCGAAGAACCCATCGTCCGCACCCACCGACTCCACGCCGAGCACCGCGGCGAACGCCGCGCACAGCGCTTCCTCGGTCGCGGTGGACGGCGCGCGGTAACCCTCGGCAGCGGTGAACACCGGCTCCGGAAGCGCCTTGCGATCCAGCTTGCCCACCGGGCTCAGCGGCACGTCATCGAGCAGCATGATCGACTGCGGAACCATGTAGTTCGGCACGAGTCCGCTGAGGTGAGCGGTCAGTTCGGCCGCGGTGAGCGTGCCGCCGTCCCGCGCCCGCACGTACGAGACCAGGGCAGTCGCGCCGGACGGGGTGCGATGTCCGATGGTGGTGGAGAACGCCACCGCGCCGTGGCGCGCGAGCGCGGTGTCGATCTCGCCGAGCTCGATACGGAACCCGCGAATCTTGATCTGGTGGTCGGTGCGGCCGACATATTCGATCTCCCGCGCCGAACCCGCCCAGCGACCCACAGAAGGTCCGGTATTTCGGGTTCCGGACCACCACCGCACCAGGTCGCCGGTCCGGTACATCCGCTCGCCGGGTTTCCCGTACGGATTCGCGACGAACCGCTGCGCGGTCAGTCCCGGCTGATTCAGATAACCACGGGCCAATGCTTCGCCCGCCAAGTGCAGCTCGCCGGTGACACCGACCGGGGCGGGATGCAGGCGCCCGTCGAGGATGGTGGCGTTGACGCCGCGAATCGGTCCGCCGATGGTGATCGGCTCGCCCGGCGTCATCGGCTGCGAGATCACCGTGACGATGGTGGTCTCGGTAGGCCCGTACACGTTGTACAGGTTGCGGTTCGGCGCCCACCTGGTCACCAGATCCGGCGGCAGCGCCTCGCCTCCCACCAGCACGTGCCGCAGCTCGGTGACCCCGCTCGGGTCGACTGTGCCCAGGGCAGAGGTGGTGATGAACGCGTGCGTGATCCGCTCCTCGATGAACACCCGACCGAGTTCGTCACCACCGACGACACCCGGGGGCGAGATCACCAGCGTGGCGGCGCCGCCGAGTGCGAGCAGTAGATCGAGCATCGCCGCATCGAAACTCGGCGTCGCGAAGTGCAGCACGCGGCATCCGGGTCCGACATCGAACCGGTGCGCGGTCTCTGCCGCGAAATTGGACAGCCCGCCATGGGTGACCACAACGCCCTTCGGCGTTCCGGTCGAGCCGGACGTGTAGACCACATAGGCCGGGTTGTAGATGCGCAGTGGCGCGATTCGCTCCGAATCGGTGATCGGCGCATCGGAGGAGTCGAGCACGAGCGTGCGGAATCTCGCATCATCCAGGATGATCCACTCCGCGCAATCGGGCAGCTCGTCGCGATACTCCGACAGCGTGATGCCCAGCGCTGCACCGGAATCCGACAACATGTGCGCGATGCGATGCTCTGGGTACAGCGGGTCGACCGGCACGAACGCAGCACCTGTCTTGGCCACCGCGAGCACCGTGGCCACCGATTCGACCGATCGCGGAATGCCCAGCGCCACCAGGGTCTCCGGACCGATGCCACGCCTGATGAGTACCCGAGCCAGCCGGTTTGTCCAGCGGTCGAGCGCGTGGTACGTGATGTTGGTGCCATCGGACACCAGTGCGACCGCGGCACGGTCGATGTTCGCGGCCTGCTCGAACAACTGAGGGAAGGTGACCGGACGATCCGGCTCCGCGCCGCGCACCGGGGCCAGTCCGAACCATTCGGCGGGATCGAGCAGTTCGAGGTCGCCCACCGCCGTGGTCGGGTTCGCGGCGACCGCGGCGAGCAGCCTGCACAGCCGCTTGCCGAGGCGCTCGGCGGTCGACTCGTCGAACAGATCCGCCGTGTAGTTCACCGCGAGGCTGATGCCCGCCGGATCTCGTTTCGGTGTCCACGATTCGGTCAGGGTGAACTGGAGGTCGAACTTCGCGATGCCGGTCTCCACGTCGGCCGCCTCGAGCCGTAGCCCGGGCAACGAGAGTTCGCCCACCGGTTCGTTGCGTACCGAGAGCATCACCTGGAACATCGGGTGATGCGCCTGGGACCTGGCCGGGTTGAGCACCTCGACGAGGCGTTCGAACGGAACATCCGCGTGAGCGAACGCATCCAGATCGGTGTCGCGCACGGTGTGCAGCAGATCGGTGAAGCGGGCGCCCGGATCGATCCGGGTGCGCAACACCAGCGTGTTGACGAACATGCCGACCATCCGGTCGAGCGCGGGATGGCCGCGGCCCGCGATCGGAGTGCCGACCGCGATGTCGTCGATCGCGGTGACCCGATGCAGCAGTACCGCGAGCGCCGCGTGCAACACCATGAACATGCTGACGTTGTTGCTGGCGGCGACCGCCTGCAGTTCGCGGTGGGTGGCCGCGTCGACCGCGCATTCCACGGTGCCACCCCGGTAGGACGGCGTCGGCGGACGCGGCCGGTCGGCGGGCACCGGAAGCAGCTCGGGAATGCCGTCCAGGGTGCGCCGCCAGTAATCGAGCTGATGGCGCACCGCCGAGTCCGGGTCGTCCTCCATACCGAGCAGTTCCTGCTGCCACAGGGTGTAGTCGGCGTACTGGATTTCGAGCTCGCCCCAGCCCGGCGTCGTGCCCGCGCAGGCCGCGCGGTAGGCGGCGGCCAGGTCTGCTGCCATCGGCTCGAGCGACCAGCCGTCCATCGCGATGTGGTGCACGACCACGACGAGTACGTGCTCATCGCACGCCTGGCCCCGGATGGTCGCTGTGGTGTCGCCGGAGGGCGACACCGCGATCAGCCCGGCGCGGATCGGAACGGTGGTGGCCAGGTCGAATCCCGGTGCGGCGAAACGTCGTACGGCGCCGTCGATCTGGTCCGGCGGCAGGGTCGCGACGAACAGCGTGATCGCGGCGTCGACCGGGTCGAGGACGAGCTGCGTGGGCGAACCGTCGGTCTCCGGGAACACCGTCCGCAGCGTCTCGTGCCTGGCCTGCACGCTGTGTAGCGCGGAGACCAGCGCGTCGGTGTCGAGACTGCCCTTCATCCGCAGCACGACCGGAACGTTGTATACGCCCGCCGACTGGTCCGTCACACCGCCACCGTTGAATCGATTCAGGAACCACAGCCGCTGCTGCGCAGCCGACAGCGGAACCCGATCCGGACGAGGGCGGCGGATCAGCGCGGGGCGCTGCTCGGCGCCCGATGCGCCTGCGGCGAGCAACTCGGCGAGTTCGGCGACCGTCGGCGAGGCGAACACGGTACGCACCTCGAGCCGGACGTTCGTCGCCGCGGCCAGCCGGGCGACCAGTTGCGTTGCCAACAGCGAGTTTCCACCGCGCTCGAAGAAGCTGTCCTCGGCGTTGAGGCCGTCCACGCCGAGTAGTTCGCCCATCACGTCGGCGACCAGGCGCTCGGAACGGGTCCGCGGCGGGCGGCCTTCGGCGTTCGCGATGATCTGCGGTTGCGGCAGCGCTTTCGTATCGAGCTTCCCGACCGGGTTCAGCGGGAGGGTTTCCAGCACGGTGATGCTCGCGGGCACCATATAAGCAGGCAGGCGCCGTGCGACGGCAGCACGCAGGGCCTCGACGTCCACCCCGGCGGATCGATCGGCAGGCTGGACGTAGGAGACGATCCGGTCCGCACCCGCGATGTGGCGCACCTCGGTGTGCGCGAACCGGACCGTCGGGTGCTCACCGAGCGCGACGCTGATCTCGCCGAGCTCGATCCGGAAACCGCGCACCTTCACCTGATGGTCGCTGCGGCCGAGGTAGACGATCTCGCCCGCCGCGCTCCAGCGCACCACGTCACCGGTCCGGTAGATCCTGGCGCCTGCCGGACCGTACGGGTCGGCCACGAACCGCGCCGCGGTGAGACCGAATCTGCCGAAGTAGCCGCGCGTCACCCCGTACCCGCCCAGGTACAGTTCGCCGGGCACACCGACCGGCACCGGACGCAGTCGCTCGTCGAGCACCAACGCCCTGGCGCCACGCACCGGGCCACCGATGGTGATCGTCTCGCCGACCTGCATCGGGTGGGAGGCGGTGATGACGACCGTGGTCTCGGTCGGACCGTAGACGTTGAACAGCAACCGCTCCGGCGCCCAGCGCGCCACCAGATCCGGCCCACACGCCTCCCCACCCATCATCAGTGCACGCAGGTGCGGCAGCGGCCAGCGTTCATGATCGATGGTGGCCAGCGCGGCCGTGGTCAGGAAGCCGTGGCTGATCCGTTCGCGCTCCATCAGTGCGGCCAGCTCGTCGCCGCCGTAGATGTCCGTCGGGCAGATCACCATCGCCGCACCGGCTCCCACCGCGATCAACAGATCCAGAATCGCTGCGTCGAAGCTCGGTGTGGCGAAGTGCAACGTCCGGGAGTTCTCGTCGACCCCGATCCGGTCGCGGATCTCGTCGGCGAGGTTGGAGAGGCCGGCATGGCTCGCCGCGACACCCTTCGGCTGGCCGGTGGATCCCGAGGTGTAGATCACGTAGGCCAGATCGGCCACCCGGATGCTGCGCGACCGCTCCCGGTCGTCGATCGGAGCGTCGTCGTAGGCGTCCAGTTCGGCGGCGACGTCGGGACTGTCCAGCAGCAACCATGCGGTGTCGCGATCGTCGGGGGACCCGGCACGCAGCTGCTCGGCGAACCTCGACACCGTGATGCCGATCTCGCACCCTGAATCGGTGAGCATGTGCTGGATGCGGTCAGGCGGGTACTGCGGATCGACCGGCACGAACGCGGCACCGGCCTTGGCCGCGGCCAGCATCGCCACGACGGAGTCGATGGAACGGATCAGCCCTAGCGCCACCCGGCATCCCGGCCCCAGTCCGCGCGCGATCAGCGCCCGGGCCAACCGATTCGAGCTGCGGTCGACCTCGGCATAGGTCAGCGATATCGCGCCAGCGCACAGCGCGGCGTGGTGTGGATACCGCCGCGCGGTAGTGGTGAAATACGTGGCCAGTGTGCACGGCGGGGCCGCTTGCGCGCCGCGCGACGGGGCAAGCGTGCGGCGCTCACGGTCGGTACGGACATCGATGTCGCGCACCAGGATACGTGGATCGGCAGCTACGGTAGCGAGCACCCGAAGGAACCGGTCGGCCAGCGTATCGATCGTCATTGCATTGAAAAGCTCTGCAGCGTAGACGAATTCGAAAGCGGCACCGGTATCCCCCGCACCTACGTCGTAACCGATGTTCGCGACCCGCAGCTCGAGGTCGAATTTCGCCAGCGCGATGTCCAATGCCTCGGCACGCAGCGCGAGACCGGGCAGCTCCAACTTCGGCACGGGGACGTCCTGCACGCTCAATGCCACTTGGAACAGCGGGTGACGACTGGACGAGCGGACGTCGCGGCCGAGTTCCTCGACAACTCGGTCGAACGGGATGTCGGCGTGTGCCATCGCGGACAGTTCGGTGTCCCGGTCGGCCCGCAGGAGCGAGGCGAATGTACGGTCCGGGCCCACGTCGGAGCGCAGCACCAAGGTGTTCACGAACATGCCGACCAGCTCGTAGAGCTTGGAGTCGGTACGGCCCGCGATCGGCGTGCCGATCGCGATGTCGCGACCACCGGTGACGCCCCGCAGCAGCACCGCGAGCGCCGAGCGCAGCACCATGAACATGCTGACGCCCTGTTCACGGGCCAACTCGGCGAGAGCGCGCTGCACCGGATCGGGCACCGTGAAGCGCACCGTCGCGGCCTGATGCGTCGGCTCCGCGGGACGTGGCCGGTCATAGGGCAGCGGCAGCTCCTGGGGTAGATCCGCCAGCGCGGTCCGCCAGTACTCCAGCTGGGTCGCTGCGACACTGTCCGGATCGCTCTCCTCGCCCAGGCACGCACGCTGCCAGAGCCCGAAGTCGGCGTACTGCACTGGAAGCGGCGTCCACGACGGCGGTTCGCCGACCTGGCGCGCCGCGTACGCCGCGGCCAGGTCCCTGGTCAGCGGCCCGAGCGACCAACCATCCGCGGCGATGTGGTGGAGCACGATGCCGAGCAGGTAGCGCTCGGGCGAGGTGCGCAGCAGCGACAGACGCAGCGGAGTCTGCGTGGTCAGGTCGAAACCGGTGCGCGCGAGATCCTCCAGCGCGGCTTTGGCGCCGGAGTCATCGATATCGGCCGGCGCCAGGTCCGGGATCGCGCGCTCGATCGGCAGCACCACCTGCTGTGCGCCGTCGACGTCCTCCGGGAACACGGTACGCAGCACCTCGTGCCGTTCGACCAGGTCGGTCAGCGCGGCCCGCAGCGCGGGCAGGTCCACCTCGCCCGCGATGCGGATCACGAAAGCGATGTTGTAAGCACTCGATTCGGGAGCATATCGGTTGAGGAACCACAGTCGCTGCTGCGGCAGCGACAATGGAATACGTCCCGGACGTGGCGTCTGCACAGCCAGCGTCTGCCGCTGCGTCCGGGGCGCGAGCGCCAGTTGCTCGGCGACCCCGGCGATGGTCGGCGTATCGAAGATCGAGCGCACCGGCAGCTCTACGCCGAATTCCGTGTCCAGCGCCGCGGCGAGCCGGGTGGCGAGTAGCGAGTTGCCTCCGAGGTCGAAGAAGCTGTCTTCCGCGCCGGTGACCGGACGGCCGAGGATGGCGCCGAACACGCCCGCGACGCGCAACTCGACCTCGCCATTCGGCGCACGGGAGGTGCTGACGGCGGTGAACACAGGCTCCGGCAATGCCTTTCGGTCGAGCTTGCCCGCCGGGGTGATCGGCACCCGATCCAGCACGGTGACCGAGGCAGGCACCATATAGCCGGGCAGCCGCTGGCGCGCGGTCTCCACGATCGCGGTGGACTCGACCGGCTGGTCGGCGGCGATGTATGAGGCGAGCCGGAGCTGACCGTGTTCGTCGGTGTGCACCACGGTCAGCGCGAACGTGACACCGGGGTGCCCGCGCAGGGCATGGTCGATCTCGCGCAATTCGACGCGGAACCCGCGAATCTTGATCTGATCGTCGGCGCGACCGAGGAAGCGCAACTGTCCCGACCTCTCCATCACCACCAGGTCGCCGGTGCGGTACATCCGCTCGCCGCGCCTGCCGTGCGGATTGGCCGGGAACCGTTGCGCGGTCAGTCCGGAGCGACTGTGGTAGCCACGGGCCAGGCCGGGGCCCGACAGGTACAGCTCGCCCTGCGTGCCCGGCGGCACCGGTTGCAGCCGATTGTCCAGCACGAACAGCCGCATGCCACGCACCGGCCGCCCGACCGGCACCGGGCGTCCCGGCTCCATCGGACCGGTCGCCGTCGCTGCGACGGTGGCCTCGGACGGTCCGTACATGTTGTGCATGCGGTGACCCGCGGTCCAGGTCTCGACCAGTTCCTCGGAGCAGGCGTCGCCACCGACGATGACCGTCCCGAGCTCCGGAAGCCCTTCGTTCGGCACGGTAGCCAGCGCGGCGGGGGTGACGAAGGCATGCGTCACCCGCTCGTCGCGCAGCAACGTCGCCAACTCGGTACCGCCGTACATGCCCGAAGGCGCGATCACCATCGTGGCGCCCGCGGCGAAGCCGAGCAGCATCTCCAGTACCGACGCGTCGAAGCTGGGCGAGGAGAAATGGAGTGTCCGCGCCGAATCCGAGACGCCGAACAGGTGGTTCTGCTCGCCGGCCAGCGACGCGATGCCCGCATGCGTGACCACGACCGCCTTGGGCGTACCGGTCGAGCCCGAGGTGTAGATGAAGTAGGCGGGGTGACTCACCCGCATCGGGTGGTGTCGGTCGGCGTCGGTGATCGGGTCCGTCGCGTAGGTCGCGAGTTCGCCGGCAAGCTCGTCGGACCCGAGCACCAACCAGTCGACGGAGGTCTTTCGGTGCTTGCCGCGTGATGCGGGCCAGGCCGGCATGGCGACCAGGCTGTCGGCATCGGTCAGACCCAGCATGGCGCCGGAATCGCCGAGCATGTGCGCGATCCGCTCACCGGGGTAGCTCGGGTCGATCGGCACGTAGGCCGCACCCGTTTTCGCGACCGCCCATACCGCGCTGATGGAGTCCAGGCCACGGGGCAGCGCGATCGCGACAACCATCTCGGGACCGGCGCCGTGCTCGATGAGGACACGGGCCAGCCGGTTCGACCGCTCGTCGAGTTCACGATAGGTGGTGTCGGTGCCGAGGTAGCGCACCGCGACAGCATCGGGCAGCCGGACGGCGGTGTCGGTGAGCAGCTTGGCCAAGGTGATCGGCGGCTCGCCGGGCGCGCCGGCCAGCGGCACCAGGTTCGCGGCTTCCCTACGGTCCAGAATGGGCAGGTCACCGACCGGCCTGCTCGGTGCGGCCACTCCCCCGCTCAGCACCGAGACGAATCTGCGGGCGAACGACTCCACCGTCTTCTCATCGAAAACATCTGTGGCATAACCGAATTCAGCCGTCAACGGGCCATCCGTCGCGTCATCGTGCACGGCCAGTTGCAAGTCGAATTTCGCAATGTCCGAGGCGATCGGCAGCACCGTGGCGCGCACTTCGGGCAGGTCGATCCGGAGATCCGGCGTGCGGTCGTAGGACAGCATCACCTGGAACAACGGGTGCCGGGCCGCGGAGCGCTCCGGATTGACCACCTCGACCAAGCGCTCGAACGGCACGTCGGCGTTGGCGAACGCGTTCAGATCGGTCTCGCGCACAACGTCGAGCATGCGATCGAAACCCGCTGCCGGATCGACCTCGGTGCGGAGCACGAGCGTGTTGACGAACATGCCGACCAGATCATCCAGTGCCGGGTCGGAGCGCCCGGCGATCGGGGTGCCGATCGCGATGTCGGTGGCCGCGCACAACCGCGACAGCAGCGTAGCCAGCGCCGCGTGCAGCACCATGAACATGCTCACACCCCGGGTGGCCGCGAGTACGCTTGCGGCGCGGCGAATCTCGGGAGCGATGGTGAACTCGACCCGACCGCCGACGGTGGCCCGGTGCAGTGGACGAGGGCGATCCAACGGAAGGTCGAGCTGGTCGGGCAGCCCGGCCAGTGCCGAGCGCCAATGTGTCAGCTGCCGGCTGAGCGCGCTCGCCGGATCGGATTCCGCACCGAGCAGTTCGCGCTGCCAGAGCGCGAAGTCGGCGTACTGCACCGGCAGCTGCGTCCACCGCGGCGGCGCGCCCTTGGCGCGCGCCGACACCGCCGTCATCAGGTCCCTGGCCAGCGGCGCGATCGACCAGCCGTCGGCGCAGATATGGTGCAGCACGATGAGGAACACGTGCTGTCGCGGCCCGGTACTGTACAGCGCGACCCGGATCGGAGCCTGGCTGCGCAGGTCGAATCCGTATCCGACGTACTCGGTGGCCAGCGCCACGACGTCGACGGTGGTGGCATCGATCGGATCGAGGGGCAGCGGAATCTCGTCAGCCGGGTGAATCCGCTGGAACGGCCCCTGTGGCGAGTCCGGAAAGGTGGTGCGCAGGCTCTCGTGTCGTTCGATCACATCGACCAGGCCTGCACGCAGCGCCGCTACATCCAGCGGACCGTCGATCTGGACGGCCAGCGGCATGTTGTACGCGGCGGCGTGCTCGGCGAACCGGTTGAGGATCCATAGCCGCTGCTGCGCCTGTGACAGCGGGATCCGGTCCGGCCGCTCACCCGGCAGCAACCGCGGCGAGGCCGTGTCCGAGGTCTGCATGGCGAAGCGCTGGGTAAGGGCCGCGATAGTCGCGGCCTCGAACAGGTCACGGATGGTCAGCCCGGTTCCGAGCGCGGCGTTGATTCTTGCCACGGCACGCGCAGCGACCAGCGAGTTGCCTCCGAGGTCGAAGAAATTGTCTTCGACACCGACCTCGGCGGTGTCGAGGACCTCCGCGAAGATTCCGGCGAGGACCCGCTCCACCTCGGTACGCGCCTCGGCGATCGGCCGGTTCGGCCGCGAGCCGACGGCCGGCGCGGGCAGCGCCTTGCGGTCGATCTTGCCGTTGGCGCTCAGTGGCAGCTCGTCGAGTTCCATCAACGCCGTCGGAACCATGTAGCCGGGCAACGTGCGGCGCAGGGCGGTGAGCAACACGGCCGTGTCCAGTCGTGTCTCGCCCGCGCCGTCCTTCGCCGCGACCACGTAGGCCACCAGTTCGTCGCCGGTGCGCCCGGCGTGCGCGACGCAGACCGCCCGCGCGACCCGCTCGTCGTCGAGCAGCGCCGCCTCGATCTCGCCGAGTTCGATACGCAGGCCACGGATCTTGACCTGGAAGTCGCTGCGCCCCAGGTACTCCAGCACACCGGGCTCGGCCCCGGAACGGCCGACCTGCCAGCGCGCCAGATCGCCGGTGCGGTACATCCGTGCGCCCGGCGTGAACGGATTGGCTACAAACCGATCTGCGGTCAGCCTGGGCTGGCCCACGTATCCGCGGGCCAGCTGAACGCCGGCGAGATACAGCTCACCGGCCGCGCCGGGCGGGACCGGCCGCAACCGCGAATCCAACACGTAGGTCTGGGTGTTCCATACCGGAGAGCCGATCGGTACACCACTCGGCTCGGGAGGACACGGCCAGTAGGTCACGTCGACGGCCGCCTCGGTCGGACCGTACAGGTTGTGCAGCTCGGATCCGCTCAGCGCCACGTGGAAGTCGCGGATGGTGGCGGCGGGCAGCGCCTCACCACTGCAGAACACCCTGCGCAGACCGGTGCACTCACGCACATCGGTGTCGGTGACGAACACCGACAGCATGGATGGCACGAAATGTGCTGTGGTGATGTTCTTTTCAGCGATAACCTGGGCCAGATACGCCGGATCCCGGTGCCCGTCGGGCGCGGCGACAACCAGGCGAGCACCGATCTGCAACGGCCAGAAGAACTCCCACACCGACACATCGAAGGTGGCGGGAGTCTTCTGCAGCACCGCGTCAAAGCTGTCCAACGGGTACTCGTGCTGCATCCAGCGCAGGCGGTTGACGATCGCGGCGTGGGCCACACCCACGCCCTTGGGTTTTCCGGTCGATCCGGAGGTGAAGATGATGTATGCGAGATGGTCGGGGCGCAGTTCGCCGTGACGATCGGCGTCGGTGATCGCCGCGCCCCCGAAGCGCGACAGGTCCGCCATGTCGATGGCCAGCTGGCTGATGTCGTCCGGCAGGTCGAGGTTGTCTCGGGCCGCGATGAGTACGCACAAGGGCTCGGCCTGGTGCACGATCTGGCCGATCCGCTCGGCAGGGTGCTCGGGATCCAGCGGCAGGTAGGCTGCGCCTGCCTTGACGATCGCATACATGCCGACGACGAGATCAATGCTGCGGCGAAGGCACAGACCGACCGTCCTGTCCGGGCCGGCGCCGCGGGCGATCAGCAGCCGGGCCAGGCGGTTGGAGCGCTCATCGAACTCGGCATAGGTGAGCGTCTCGTCGTCGAATTCGAGCGCGATCGCGTCCGGATCCGCGGCGACGCGCTCGGCGAACAGGCTCGCCAGCGTACCTTCCTGCTTCCGCGTCGCGGTGGCGTTCCATGCGTGCACCACTTGGTCACGCTCGGCATCGGTGATCGCGACGAGCGATTCCGCGCGGGTGTCCGGATCCGCGTCCAGGAACCGGGTCAAGAAGTCGAGATACCGCGCATGATGGCCGGTGACCTCGTTCTCGCTGTACAGCTCGGGATTGGCCTCGAAGTCGACGTGGATGCGATTGCCCGCGCCGTTGTAGAGGTTGATCGACAGATCTTCGACCGGGCCGGTGGCCAGCACATTGAGCGAACCGACCAGACTGCCGAACCGCAACTCGTCGTGGAACAGCATGACATTCACCATCGGCCCGAAGAATCCGCGCGCGTCACGGGAGTAGCCACAGTCGCGCCGGATGTCGTCGTGCCGGTAGCGCTGATGCCGCAGGGCACCGGTGATCTGCAGTTCGACCGCCTTCACCAGTTCGCCGAGCGTGGTCTCGCGGTCGAACTTCAACCGGATCGGCACGACATTGGACACCACACCCGCCGAGCGGCGCAGCGATACCGTCGTGCGCGCCGAGACCGGCAGGCTCAGGACCACATCGGGGTTTCCGGTCACCGACCGCACGTAGGCGCCGAGCGCCGCGACGAACAGGGCGGAGTCGGCTGTGCCGTACGTCCTGGTCGCGCCGTCCATCGCGGCCCGGCAGGTGTCGTCCAGTACAGCGGGCGCCAGCCGACGACCCGCGGCGTGGGTGGCCGTGGTGACGGTGATGCCGCCCAGGCTCATCGGCTCGCCGACACCGTCCAACTGCTCGAGCCAGTATTCGCGGTCGCTGCTGAACCGGCCGGATTCACGGTATCGCGCCTCGTCGGCGTAGATCTCCGCCAGCGGTGTCGCACGGGAGACGACCGGTTCGGCCCGGTTCTCCAGGGCGGTGTAGATCTCCGCCGTCCGGGTCAGCGCGTTCATCGCGCCGTAACCGTCGATGACGATGTGGTGGCCGCGGGCGTACCAGATGTAGTCGAGGTCGCCGGTGCGCAGCACCACGTTGGTAGTGAGCGGGTCGCGCTCCACATCGATCGGCGAACTCGCGTGCTCGTTCATCCAGCGCAACGCCGCCGCGTGCGGGTCGGCCTCCGAGCGGAGGTCGATGCGGCCCCACCCGGGCCGATGGGCCGGATCGACCAGCTGATACGGATTGCCGTCGATCTCCACCAACCGGACGTGACCGACCTGGGTTTCGGCGCCGAACCGCTCGATCGCGTACAGCAGGCGTCCGGCGTCGAGGTCACCGTGGATCTCGACGTACTGGGCGATGGTCAGCGGCACGTCGGGACGGATGCGCTGGGCGTACCACAGGGCCGTCTGTGCGGGTGACAGAGCAAACGGTTGTGCCGAAGATTCGCCGGATGAACATTGGTCTACGCGATCCGTGGCCAATGAGCTCATCAATCACTCCGTTCTGCCGCTGTTGACGCAACTCCCCGAGCACCGCCACAGCGAGCGCACGCGCGCCAGCCGTAGGACGTGATCCACGCCCTATGATTCGGAGCCTCACATCGGCCGGATTGCCAGCGTGTTGGATTTGTTTCACATCCAACGACCTTGACAGAAGGCCACTTTGGGTAGCTACATCTCCGCTAATCGCGGGACCACAGCGGATAGAACGGAAGAAAAACCTGGGCTGACCGTATTTTGCGGCAAGATTCCACGGCCAGGTCTGATCACATAGCAAACGATGCGCATTGCTCTGCCGCACCCAATTTTCGGGCAGGCAGGGGCTAAAACATACCGAGTGTTCGGTTAGTGTGCGCGCAGCCGGGCGGACGATCGACGATAAATCGTGACCTTCCGGTCGGTTGGAGGACCGGTGCGCGCCGATCTCCGCCGGACGACCGCAGCCAGCACAGCGGCAGCGGTCAGAATAGCGAACACTCGCTCCGGAATGGGTCCAATCCGTGTTGCCGGAGTGTTGCCCTCACGCAGTGGAAGTTCCGCGACCAGAGCGGCGGGTACGAACAACGGCGTTTCCTGCCGCACGCTGCCATCGGCCGCGATGATCGCACTGACCCCTGAGGTGGCCGCCACGACCAACGCTCGGCCGTGCTCGACAGCACGGATGCGTGACATGGCCAACTGCTGGTATGTCATCTCACTATCGCCGAAGGTCGCGTTGTTCGTCGGCACGGTGAGCAGTTGGGCGCCGGCGCGCATCGCGTCTTCGAACGACCGATCGAAGGCTACTTCGTAGCAGGTCGCCACGCCGATGTCGATACCTGCTGCATGCACGACGCCATCCCCGTGACCCGGCACGAAGTATCCGGCTCGGTCGGCATATTCCGAGAACAAACGGAAGAAGGCACGCATCGGCAGGTACTCGCCGAACGGCTGGATGATCTTCTTGTCGTGCCGCTCCCCCGGCCCGGCCACACCATTCCACACGATCACCGAATTGGTGGTCGTGTGGTCGGAGTTCACCAGCACCGCGCCGACCAGGATCGGTGCGTGGATCTGCTCGGAAGCCGCGGTGATCAAGGCGAACGCGTCGGCGTTGCGAAGCGGATCGATGTCGGAGGAATTCTCCGGCCAGATCACCACGTCGGGTTGCGGCAAGCGGCCTGCCGCGACGTCCCTGGCCAGCTCTTCGGTACGCCCGACATGATTGTCCAGCACGGCACGCCGCTGCTCGTTGAAGTCCAGTCCCAACCGCGGCACACTGCCCTGGATCGCGGCCACCGTGATCGTGCGGTCCCCCGCGTCCGGGGCCGGCAGGGTAGCCCGCAGCAGCAGCCCCGCGACCGGCATGACGACCAGAGCGACGGCCGCCAGGGCACACCTGCCCCACGGCACCACGCCGCGATCCTCGACCGGGCCGGGCACCCCCTTCTCGACATCACCAGGCGACGCGGCGGCCACGGTACGGTGTCCGCGACTCGACCAGAGCAAGCGCACCAGGGCGGCGGCGCTGGTTCCGGTGAGCGCCACCGCGAATCCGACCAGCGGTGCACCGCCGATCGCCGCCAGCGACAGGAACCACCCATCGGCCTGACCGAACGCCACACGGCCCCAGGGAAATCCGCCGAACGGGAAGCTGGACCTGCCCCACTCCGCCGTCGTCCAGGCCAGTGCCACCCACAGCGGCCAGCCGGGCAGCACGCCGACGAGCCGGGCGGCCAGGCCGAACAAGCCGATATACCCGGCGCAGGCGGTGGACAGCGCCAGCCATGGCACCGGTCCGACGTAGATACCCGTCCACGGCAGCAGTGGAAGGAAAAACCCTGCGCCGGCGAGGAATCCGTACCCGAAGCCCGCACGCAGACGTCCGCTGTCGCACACAACGAGTGTGAGCACCGCGATCCCCAGAGGCGCGAGAAACCACCACGGCCGTGGCGGGAAGCTACCGAACAGCAACAGCCCAGCCGAGATTGCCGCCGCCGATCGCAGCGCTGTCGGAACCCAGCGCATCGAGACCGTCGCGCGCGCCACCGCATCCCCCCGCTCACGCCGCATAGATCGTCGCTCCACGATGTACGGTGCGCAAGCAGATCGGCAGTCGTGAATCGGGTTGCAACGGAGGCAGTCCCGGGACGCGCGACCTCGGGTCGGTGGACCAGCGCTGCACCGAGTCGGCGGCAGCGGCGACCACCAACTCGTCGACATCCCAGACCGCATACGATGCGGGAGCTCCGGGAACAAGGGTTCCCGCCAGGCCGTCGCGGACTCCGCCCGCACGCCACGCACCGCGCGTAGCCGCGGCGAAGGCGGCGCGCGGGGACAGGCCATGTCCCGGCGTGCGATGGTTGGCCGCGGCGCGCACCGCCGCCCACGGGTCGAGCGCCGTGACCGGGGCATCGGAGCCGATCGCCAGGGCGACACCGGCGGAGGCCATGGCCGCGAACGGGTTCAACGCCGCCGCGCGGTCGGCGCCGAGACGTGCGGCATACATGCCGTCGCGCCCGCCCCAGGTCGCGTCGAATCCCGGTTGCACACTGGCGATCACGCCCCACGCCGCAAGCTTCGTGATGTGCTCGGCATCGATCAACTCGGCGTGTTCGATGCGGTGCCCCAGCGCGGCGAGAGCAGGGCCGCCGAGCTCGGCGGCCACCCGCCCGAAACCGGTCACGATCGCATCCATGGCCGCGTCGCCGATCACGTGGAAGCCGGCCTGGATGCCCGCTGCGGTGCACGCACGGACATGGTCGGCGATGGCATCGGCATCGAGATAGCTTCGGCCGGAACCGGACCCGTCGGTGTATGGCGCACGCAGCCACGCGGTGTGCGAACCGAACGAGCCGTCCACGAACAGATCGCCGCCCAGTGCGTGCACGCCGAGTTCCGCGACCAGAGCGCGGGCCTGCTCGGCGCTGCGCACCGCCTCACCCCAGTACGCCCGGACCTGCACACCGTGGGAGAATTCGAGCAGCTCGCGAACATCGGCGGACCCCGCGATCTCCGGGCCCGCGCACTCGTGCACCGCAACGACGCCACACGCGGCCGCGTGGTCCAGCGCCGCACGGCGCGCCTGATCCCGCTGCGCCCGCGACAGCCGTGTGAGCACCGCGGAACGCACCACATGGTGCGCGGTGGCGCGGACCGGCTCACCGCGGATGAATCCGTCCGCTGAGGCCACTTCGGGCAGTGTGTCCAGCAGCGCGGAGGACGCCACGGCGGAATGCGCGTCCACCCGCGAGAGGTAGACGTGCCGACCGGCGCCTGCTGCTCGGTCGATCTCCTCGACGGTCGGCGGCCGTCCCTCCGGCCAGGTGGTCTCGTCCCAGCCGTCGCCCAGGATGATGCCTTCGCGCTGCGCAGCTGCGAACTCGCCCAGCAGGGACAGGCACTGCTCGAGCGACCTTGCCGTGGACAAGTTCAGGCCGGTCAACGTCAATCCCAGCGCCGTGACATGCACATGCGGGTCGACGAACGCGGGCGCCACGAAGGCGCCGCCGAGGTCGATGATCTCCGCGTCCGGGTGCAGCGCACGCCCCGGTTGTTCGGCGCCCAGCCAGACCACGGTGCCGTCGGTCACCGCCATCGCCGTGGCGTCGGGTGAACTCGCACTGTAGAAACGGCCGCCGATCAGCAACTGGGTACTCACGAGGCACCAGTCTGCCGTATGCCCGATCAGGAGGTTGAGGTCAGCCGTTCAGTGCCGCGGGCGAGGACAGATCCTCTGGGTGAGCCAGCACCGCCATCACCTCCGCGTACCCCGGCGGGGCGATCCCCGTCCCGTTCGACGCCGTGCCGCCGCACCCTGCCTCCATGGCGATCAGTTCCAGCCGCAGCGCCGCGGCCGTGAACCCGGAAATCGACTGTCCCGCATTGGCCGCCGCTCGTCGCACCGCGGCGGCCAACTCCTCGCTCACCGTGACGGTGAGTTGCTCGATGGCCATCGCGTCACGATAGACCCTCGAGGCGGCAGCGCGGAACCGGGCGTGCGGACTTCAGCCGATCAACGTTGGGTCAGCGCGCGGTGGGCAGTGCCCTGCCCGTCGTCGTACCACTGCCGCACCACGTCGCCGTCGATCACCTCGTCACCGTCGATCACGACACCGCGGTAGGGTGCCGCCGCGAACCTGCCGAAACGCCGTGCCGCGAACGCCGTGACCAGCGGACGCACCAGGAAACGGGTCACAGGCAGCAGCAGAAGCAGGCCGAATAGCGAGGTGACCAAGCCGGGCACGAACATCAGCAATCCGCCCGCGGCGACCAGCGCACCGTCGGCGACCGCGGTGCCGGGCGCGATCTCACCGCGGCCGGCGCGCCGGAACTGCTCGAACACCCGCCGGCCCTGCGAGCCGACCAACAGCATCCCCGCGGCGGAGCCGGCGATCAGCAGCAGAATGGTCGGCACCACACCGAGCAGGTGACCGACGGCGACCAGCACGGCGATCTCGACAACGGCATACAGCACGAACAGCAGGGCAGGCATGGGCGATCCTTTCGGATGATCTACTGCTGTCAACGCTCGGCGCCCGCCTTTTTCTCCCGGTCGGCCTGAGAGGACTCTGAGATCCGGCCGCGGGTCAGCCGCCCGGGCGAACCAACCCCGTCTCATAGGCCAGCACGACCGCTTGAACCCGGTCGCGCAGGCCGAGTTTGGTAAGCACCCGGCCGACGTGCGTCTTGACCGTGGCCTCCGACAGGTAGAGCTGCTCGGCGATCTCGGCGTTGGAGCGCCCTGCCGCGATCTGTTCCAGCACCTCGCGCTCGCGGACCGTGAGTACCGCGAGCACCCCGGGGTCGCGCATCCGCGCCGGGTCCTCGGCGATGAGGCGGCCGAGCAGGCGTTTGGTGACCTTCGGCGACACCACGGCGTCACCGGCGGCGACGCTTCGGATGGCCGAGATCAGGTCCTCCGGCGGCGTGTCCTTCAGCAGGAATCCGCTCGCCCCGGCGCGCAGCGCCCCGAGCGCGTGCTCGTCCAGGTCGAAGGTCGTCATCACCAGTACCCGGCTCCCGTGCCCCGCCTCCACGATGCGCGAGGTGGCGGCGACCCCGTCGACGACGGGCATCCGCACATCCATCAGCACGACATCGGGGCGCAGTTCCGCCGCTCTGGCGACCGCGGCGGCGCCGTTGGCAGCCTCGCCGATCACCTCGATGTCGGGGTGTGCGCCGAGCACCATCTTCAGCCCCATACGCATGAGTTCCTGGTCGTCGACAACGAGTACGGTGATCGGCACCTCCTCAATCTAACGTGACCGTTGCGACATGCTGGTGCGGCGGTCGCGCGGCGGACCGGTCCGCTCGCGTTGCCCCGCAGCGCGGACCAAGACCGAATCCTTGTGACATGCATAGGGATTCGCGTCGCTCCTGCCTCCGAGGCGCACTTTCTCGGCGCGGCTCACTCCAACGAGCCGGGCTGAAGCGGGATACTCGCGTACACCTGCCAAGCGCCTTCCGAATTGCGGCCCGCCTCGAGGCTGCCACCGAGCACCGCGACGCGCTCGCGCATTCCGACCAACCCGAGACCACTTCCCTCGATACGAGCGCCCGGCTCGCGCAGCGGCACGCCGCCGGAGTCGGTGACGTCGATCAGAACGTCGGAGTCGGTGCGTCGGACGCGGACCCACGCCTTCGGATGTGGACCCGCGTGCCGCAGCGTGTTGGTCAGCGATTCCTGCACGATGCGGTGGACACCGAGACTCACCTCGGGCGCTATGTCGTCGAGCCCACCGGTCAACTCCAACTCCACGGCAAGGCCGGTGCCGCGCATCATCTCCACGACCTTGGCGATGCCCGCAGTGCCGTGCTGGGGTAACTGATCGGGCGCGTGCTCGGTACGCAGCAGCGCTACCGTCCTGCGCAGCTCGCGCAGTGCCTCGCGGCCGGTGCTCGCGATAATGGTCAGCGCCTGTCCGGCGGCGTCCGGATCACGGCGCAGCGCGTACTTCGCACCGTCGGCCTGCACGATGATCACGCTCACCGCATGCGCCACGACGTCATGCAATTCACGAGCGATGCGGGTGCGTTCGGCCGAGACGGCGTCGTGCGCGCGGCGCTCCTTGTCATAGTCGGCGACGGCCAGCCGGGCCGCGACCTCGGTGTCGTAGGCGTGCCGTGCACCGATGAACTCCGCGAGTGTCCAGCACAGCGCGTAGAACATGACCGTGAAGATGATGTCGGACCCGGCGGGTTTGTGCATCGCCGCGATCGACAGCATGAGATCGATCACAAGTCCCAGCCCGTACCACAGGCCCTCGCGTCGTCCCACGTAGGCGACCAGCGTGTACAGCAGGATGCCCTGCGAGAGCAGCGCGATGTGGTCGGCGCGGTCGTCGGTGAGGAAGCCGATCAGCGACGCGATCAGCGACAACCCGAGGGTGCAGGCCGCCATCGCCCGCGGGTACACGCGGCGCAATACCACCGGCAACGGAAGCACAGCGCCGATCGCCAGATAGGCGAACTTGTTGTGGGCGTTGCCGACACCGAGGATCTCGAACAGCAGCAGCAGCGCCGCGAGCACCGAATCGGCAACGATGGGCTTGCCACGAAGCCACAGACTGAACCGGCGCACCAGTTCAGCGTAGGTGCCGCGCGCGCCTCGTCCGCCGGACCCGTCGCGCGGCTACTGATCCGCGCAGTGAACGACGCACATCCGGACACCTGGACGGCGCGGCGCTCGGTCGCGCCGCCGTGGTCGCCGACGCGCGCACGACCACGCAATCTGGTTCTCTGGCCCGGTGCAGATAGGTGATTGGGCGGTTCTGTTGACGGCGGCGACGGCCGCGGGCTGGGTGGACGCGGTGGTGGGCGGCGGCGGATTGATCATCCTGCCGACGCTGTTGCTGGTGTCGCCGGGCATCGCCCCGCAAACAGCGCTCGGCACGAACAAACTCGCCGCGGTCGCTGGAACGAGCGCCTCGGTGGTGACCTTCGCGCGCAAGGTACCGATCCGGTGGCGGGTGCTGGTTCCCGCCGCCGTGATCGCCGCGGCGACCGCCGGAACCGGCGCCGCCGCGGTCTCGCTGATCGACCGTGACCTGTTCATCCCGATCGTGCTGGTAGTGCTCGTCGGGGTCGCGGTCTTCGTCACCCTTCGACCGTCGATCGGCGTCACGCTGGCCACCCACCCACCGACGCGCCGCAAGCTCGTTCTCACGGTGGCGCTCGCGGCCGGACTGATCGGGTTCTACGACGGCCTGCTCGGTCCCGGCACCGGCACCTTCCTGATCATCACCTTCGCCACTCTGCTCGGCACCGAGTTCGTGCGGGCGGCGGCCATGGCGAAGGTGATCAACTGCGGTTCGAACGTCGGCGCGCTGGTCTTCCTCGCCGCGACCGGCCACATTCTGTGGGCGCTCGGCATGACGATGGCAGTGGGCAATGTGCTCGGCGCGATCGTCGGCGCGCGCATGGCACTGCGCAAGGGCGCCGAGTTCGTGCGGATCGTCTTGCTGGTGGTCGTGATCGGGATGGTGATCCGGTTGGGCTGGCAGCAGTTCGGTTGATCAGCCCACCGCTTCGACGCGGTGTGGGCTGAGCCAGGGTTGCAGTACCCGCGAGGTCGCCTCGTGCATGAGGCGGTGCAGGCGTTCGCCGTCCTCCACACCGACCAGCGGCTGCTGGAACAACACCGTGAGCGCACCCGACACCGCACCGACCACCGCACCGACCAGCGCTGCGGCGCCGACCTCGTCGAGTTCGGCGGGGAATGCCACGTGCAACTGCCTGGCGATCTCGCGCTGCGTGACCAGCTGGGCGTGCGCCGCCCGGCCGCTCACCGACGGCACCGTGCGCGACACCTCGGCGCGCAGCGCCGCGATCCGGGGGCTGAGGTCGTCGATCAAATGCTCGCCGGGGTTGTCGCCCGCGGCGCGCAATGCGCGCAGCACTACCTCCACCGGGCGTTCCCCGGGTCGCCTGCTCGCGATCGCCGCGACCGCGGCGCGCACCCGATCGTCGGACTCCGGGAAGAGTAGCTCTTCCTTGCTGCCGAAATAGTTGAAGAACGTGCGGGTGCCGACGTCCGCCGCGGCGGCGATATCGGCCACCGTCGTCTCGTCATAGCCTCGGGTTTCGAACAACTCGGCAGCAGCCTCGAGCAGAGCTCGGCGGGTACGTTCACGTTTGCGGTCACGGAGGACGGATGGCGGCACGCGGGCACAGTACGGCATCCGGCGAGTGACACGCCGTAAGCTCGGTTTCGCGCGCGCCGTGCACGCGCGCGCCGCCTGGCAATCCATTCGCTATCGCATCCGGCGCACGTTCGCACGGCGTGTCCGGAGGTGTACCACGGCGCCCGGAGCGGCACCGGCTAGGTTGGTGCGGGTGACCACCGCGACCTCCAGGGATGTGGACGCCGAGTTCCTCGGCCTACCGTTGGCCGCCCTGGCCGACGCCGCGTTCGCCGCGGCGACCGCGGCCGGCGCCGAGCACGCCGACCTGCGGGTGCACCGATTGGTCACCCAGTCCATCCGGTTGCGCGACGGCCGGGTCGAGGCGGTCAACGACCGCACCGAGCTCGGCTTCGCCGTACGGGTGATCGTCGACGGCACCTGGGGGTTTGCCTCGCACGCCGCCCTCACCTCGGACACCGCCGCCGAGGTGGCCCGCACCGCGGTCACCGTCGCCACCACGCTACGCGCGCTCAATCGGGAGCGCGTCGAACTCGCCGCAGAGCCGCGCTACGACGACGTGCGCTGGGTGTCGGCCTACGAACTCGACCCGTTCACGGTGCCGACCGGCGAGAAAGTCGCCCTGTTGCAGGACTATTCGGAGCGTCTGTCGCACGCCGACGGCGTCGACCACGTCACCGCGAGTGTGTTGCAGGTCAAGGAGCAGACGTTTTACGCCGACACCGCGGGATCCTCGATCACCCAGCAACGAGTCCGGCTGCATCCGAGTCTCGAAGCGATCACGGTGGACACCGCCGCCGGGGCATTCGAGACGATGCGCACGCTGGCCGCACCGGTGGGTCGCGGCTGGGAGTACGTCACCGGTGCGGACGGAACCTGGGACTGGGACAACGAACTCGCACGCATCCCGGAGTGGCTCGCCGAGAAGGTGCGGGCGCCCAGTGTGCGGCCCGGGCCGACCGACCTGGTCATCGACCCCACCAACCTGTGGCTGACCATCCACGAATCCATCGGCCATGCCACCGAGTACGACCGGGCCATCGGCTACGAATCCGCCTACGCGGGTACTTCGTTCGCCACACCCGACCAACTGGGCACGCTGCGCTACGGCACCCCGATCATGCATGTCACCGGCGACCGCACCGAAGCGCACGGCCTGGCCAGCGTCGGCTACGACGACGAAGGAGTCGCTGGGCAGCGCTGGGATCTGGTACGCGACGGCATCCTGGTCGGCTATCAGCTGGACCGGGTGTTCGCACCGCGCTTGGGCCTGGATCGATCGAATGGCTGCTCCTACGCGGACTCGGCACATCATGTGCCGATCCAGCGGATGGCGAATGTTTCGCTGCAGCCCGATCCGGACCACGACATCAGCACCGCAGAGCTGATCTCCCGGGTCGACGACGGGATCTATATCGTCGGCGACAAGAGTTGGTCGATCGACATGCAGCGCTACAACTTTCAGTTCACCGGCCAGCGGTTCTTCCGTATCCGCGGCGGCAGGCTGGACGGCCAACTGCGCGACGTCGCCTATCAGGCGACCACCACCGACTTCTGGGGTGCGATGGAGG
Source organism: Nocardia sp. NPDC049190 (assembly GCF_040648115.1). Lineage (NCBI taxonomy): Bacteria > Bacillati > Actinomycetota > Actinomycetes > Mycobacteriales > Nocardiaceae > Nocardia > Nocardia sp. NPDC049190. Next base: position 156,687 of record NZ_JBEZDE010000010.1, on the reverse strand, counting down.
CGGTCGGCGGACCGTCGACCTGGCAGCTGGGCGGCGCCTTCAATTGCGGAAAAGCTCAGCCCGGCCAGACCGCGTCGGTCAGCCACGGCTGCCCGTCGATCCTGGCGCGCGGCATCAATATCTTGAATACCCGGACGGAGGCGGGCCAGTGACCAGCGAGCTGATTCCCGCGGGTGTGGTCGTCGAGCGAGCGCTCGCGCTGGCACGCGCCGATGAGACGATGGTGATCGTCCACGACGAGCACGAGGCCTCGCTGCGATGGGCCGGGAACTCGATGACGACGAACGGTGCCTCGGTGGCCCGGACGTGGACGGTGATCTCGGTGCTTCGCGAGGGACCCACCCACGCGCGGGTCGGCGCGATCGGGTCCTCCAGCGTGGACCCCGACGATATCGAGGCTGTGGTGCGCGCCAGCGAAGCCGCCGCACGCACCGCGGAGCCCGCCAGAGATGCCATGCCCCTGCTGGAGCCGGACGCGGACCCGGATGACGACTGGGCCGCAGCGGCGGCAACAACCGGCGTCGAGGTGTTCACCGACCTCGCCAAGGATCTGGCCACGGGCTTCGACGGCGCCGACCGGCTCTACGGTTTCGCCCACCACCAGATGCAGACCACCTGGCTGGGTACCTCGACCGGCATCCGCCGACGCTTCGTGCAGCCGACGGGTTCGGTGGAGATCAACGGCAAGCGCGCGGTGGGTGCCGAGCTGGCCAGCGGCTGGGTCGGAATCGGGACCGCCGACTTCACCGACGTCGATGTGTCCGGCCTGCTCGCGGAGCTGTCCCGCCGCCTGGACTGGGCAAAGCGCAAGGTAGAACTGCCCGCGGGACGCTACGAGACCCTGATGCCGCCCTCCACCGTCGCCGACCTCATGATCAGCATGGCTTGGGAGATGGCGGGCCGGGGCGCGCAGGAGGGCCATACGGCCTTCGCACGGGCGGGTGGCACCCGAATCGGCGAGCGCCTCAGCAACATTCCGCTCACGCTCTACTCCGACCCGCACACGGCCGGACTCGAGTACCGACCATTCGTCGCGGTGTCCGCTTCGTCGGAATCGATGTCGGTGTTCGACAACGGGCTGCCCGCCGAGCGGGTCGACTGGCTTCGAGACGGGGTGATCGAGTCGCTGATCTACCCCCGCGCGATCGCCGCCGAATACGACACTCCCCCCACGGTTCCCGGCGAGAACCTCGTGTTGACCGGCGGGTCCGACGCGACCCTCGATGACATGATCGCCCGCACCGAGCGCGGCCTACTGCTGACCACCCTGTGGTATATCCGGGAGGTAGACCCGGCAACGCTGCTGCTCACCGGCCTCACCAGAGACGGGGTATACCTCGTGGAAAACGGCGAGGTCACAGCCGCGGTGAACAACTTCCGGTTCAACGAGAGCCCGCTGGATCTGCTCCGGCGGGCCACCGAAGCGGGCGCCACCGAGATCACGCTGGCGCGTGAGTGGAAGGACTGGTTCACCCGAACCGCCATGCCACCCTTGCGGATTCCCGACTTCCACATGTCCTCGGTCAGCCAGGCAACCTGAGGCTCGCCGGGACCGCCCGCGGCGCGGGCGCCACGATGGGCCGGTCAGCCGACCGGGGTGATTTCGATGCCGATGGTGCCGGATTTCCCCCGACGCAGGTTGCTGCCCAGGATGACCAGCGGGGCGGTGAGCCAATATTTGCGCCGCAACAGTTTTCGAACTCGTTCGGTGCCGTCGGCGTCGAGGATACGTCCGGTGCCCTCGACGATCTCGCCGCGCGGCTTGCCGCCCGCCGTACACGGTTGCAGAGTGACCGCCGAATTGCGGCGTAGTCGCTTGACCTTCCAGCTGTCGGTCACGGTCCAGGCGTATAGTTTGCCGTTCTCGGTGACCGCCCACACCGCGGTACTCACCGGAGTGCCGTCTTTGCGGAACGTGGTCAGCAGAACATAGTCGGCCTCGGCGATGGTCCCCAGCGGATTCGTCATGCAGTCAGCGTATCGACCGAGTGCCTACTCCGACATTCGATACTCCCCCGCCTCCAGCCGGGCGAGCACCCCGTCGGTCCATCCCGACAGATTCCCGAACACGCCACTCCACAGCTCCAGCAAATCGGTCGCGTGCGGCGCTTCGTAGCGTCCCGAGAGGGTCGGGATCATGTCGAGCAGCCCGGCGCGAACCTCTTCGCTACGGCGACGCTGTTCGCGCAGCCTCTCGATGACATGCGCGCGAGGCAGCGCAGCCATGGACGCGATGCCCGCGCCCAGTTCCTCATGTCGACGCTGACCAGCGCCTCGTCCATGAGTTTGTGGAACTCTGCGTCACCCGCCTCGGTCAACTCGAAGCTCGGCACCCGAGAACGCCACCATGCCTGCCGAACGGGTCGGTTGTGTGATACTGGTCGACGATGTGGCGAGCAGGCACCAGGCGTTCACCGTGGCGCTGCGCACCCGGTTCGGCGCCGTGCCCACCAAGGACCAGCCACGGATCACTCGATTCCGACCTGGTCAAAGCCGGTTCACCGTGGTCGATCCAGCAGGCAACACGGTGATCTACATCCAGCGCGACGAGCCGAAGAACGTGGAGTACGGCGGTTCCATAGCATTGGACGGACTGGCCAGAGTTTTGGACAACGCCCGCATCCTGCGCGATTTCAAGACCGACGACAAGGCCGCGTTCCGCGTCCTGGAGGTCGGCCTCGGGCGCTTCCATGTCGAAGCGCCCCGCCGGGACGTGGCCAGGGCATTGGCGGCACTCATCGAGCTGGCCATCGCCACCGAGAAGCACGACCGCGCAGCACAACTGCGGGCCGAGTTGCGCGCGATGAAGCTGTCCGACGAGGAACGCGTCGCCGACGACGACGACCTCCGCGCCGCCGACCAGCTCGCGCACTGGCTATCCGAAAATCATGAACGTATACCGGTTCGATGCCCGCACCGAGGTCACCTCGCGCGAGTCAGTACCTGCGGCCCGTCCGGGGTGACGGCCACGGTGTGCTCGGAATGCGCGGTCCGCGAACCGTCCGCTGACCGAATAGTCCAGCCATCGGGATCGGTGACGATGCGGTCGGTCGAACGCGCGAACCACGGCTCGATCGCGATGACGAGCCCCGGCCGGAGCCGGTAGCCGCGCCCGGGGCGACCATAGTTCGACACGTGCGGGTCCTCGTGCATGGTGCGACCGATGCCGTGCCCGCCGAATTCGGTATTGACCGGATAGCCGTGCTCGTGTGCGACCGCCGCGATCGCGGCGGAGATGTCGCCGATTCGGTTACCCGGCACCGCGACCGCGATAGCGGCGGCGAGGGCCTGCTCGGTCGCGCGGACCAGCCGCACGTCCTCGGCGTCGGCGGACCCGACAACGACCGTGGTGGCCGAATCCGCGACCCAGCCATCGATCCCGACGGCGAGGTCCATGCTCAGCACATCACCGTCGCGCAGCGCGTAGTCGAACGGAAGCCCGTGCAGCACCGCATCGTTCACCGACAGGCAGACGGTGTTGCGGAACGGGCCTCGACCGAACGAAGGCGTGTAATCCCAGTAGCAGGACTGCGCGCCCCGCACGCGAATCCGTTCCCGCACATGGGCTTCCAGCTCGAGCAGGTTGACCCCGACCCGCGCCAGATCACGCAAGTCCGTGAGCACATCGGCGACGAAGCGCCCCGCTACTCGCATCCGCGCGATTTCCGCGGGGGTTTTCAACTCGACCATCAGGGTCCTCCATCGCCGGTATTTTAATACCACCCTAACGGCCTCGGTATAAAAATACCAACCACAGAGTTCGCGGCGCCAACCCCGAAGATCGCCGTCCAGCCAGGTCGTTACCGATCCATCACAGTCATGGACACCGGCCGAGCGAGCAGCATCGGCCACCGAAACCGCCGACTCGACGCAGGAGCTGAACCACCGCGCCGGGAGCGCCGGTCACACGGAATAGCGAGAGTCAGCACACACGCCATACCCCCGACAGCCCGCCCGAAATGATCAAACCAGAGTGCGGCGCACCCCAGCCCCGCTACAGGCCGGCCCAGGACGCGGCGAATGCGTCATGCCAGCCGAGCAGTCGCGAAACTCCCAGCGGTACCAGCGCATCACCTACGGATTTCCGAACGGACCGTGCCGCCGGGAGGGCGTCGCGCCGAATTGCGCAGGCGACGGATCAGGCGCCAACCCCACACCTCGAGTGCTGCCGCGAGACTCATATACAGAACGAAGGCGACAATCACCAGGAGCGAACCATAGTCGCGCGACCAGCCCGTCATCAGCAGGAGCGCGGCCAATCCCCCACCGATCAGCATGGCGCCCAGCACCACAGCCGGCACCCCCAACGGCGCAAGATCTTCATCGACGCCGGACAGATATGACGGTCCCGAACAGGTGCTGTCGCGGCGGCCTCGACGAGAGCCGGTAAGGAAGGGGATGTCGAGTGGATTGACGGAAACTCTGGTGACCATGACGTCCTCCGGATGGTCGATCCGATCGACCTGGGTTACGATCCCGCATCGGGATCATCGCTCGCGCATCGCCGCCGTTGGCGAGCAACTCGTATCGCAGTGCCTCGGATCGAGGTACACGGACCGCACACCGATCCAGATGCCTCGATCAGTTAACTATCAGCTCTCAATAGTGTGGTGGGTGTTTCCCGTTGAGGGAACCTCGACTTCAGCACTGTAAATTCACCGATTATGCGTTACCAATTCGTGATCAAATGAGCTTAACCGGGCCGCAACCAGGGGGATCCAGAGCGGCAAATGCCTCATCGAGGCCGCTAAACCACGCAAATGCCACAGGTGAGGTTTATCAAACCGATACAAAATCCGGCTCGACCCGAGCCCAAATTGAATTAAAGCTCAATCTTTTCGCATCTGGCAAACCTTGTCGACGCGCTGCACGCCGATCAACTCCACAACGTCACATGAACTTTCGGGCGGAACCGTGTGACGCCCACGCCGGACCCGTGGATCATCGCCTGGATGCACCGCGGGGTGGTGATGAACCGCAGCAGTTCCGACACCGCAGGCTGGCGGGTGTCGGGCGGCAGAGTGGTCGCACACCATTCGTCGGACACTTGGAGGCCGCGGCCCTTGATGTGGGCCAACCGACCGGCCGCGAGGTCGGACGACACGGCGAAGCCGATCGTCAAGGTGATGCCACCGACCCGGCGGACCTCTTCGAGGGCGGCAGCGTCGCTTTGGAAGATCCGCTGGTGTGATTCGGGAATGGCCAGTTCGCGCAACATCGTCGCGAGGTGGCCACCGACACTGCCCGCACCGGGGCCGAGCATCCAGTGCTGTTCGCGCAACAGCGCCGGATGCGGTACGACATCTACCAGAGGACTGTCGGGGCGCGCGACCGCGATGATCTGATATTTCAGGAACGGCCGCGCGGTGACGGCGGCGTCGGCGCCTTGCGGCCCGGGCCCCAGCGCGATGTCCACCGCACGGGTCTCGATCAGGCTGCGGAACCGGCTGGTGGGATGCACACTCAACTCGACCGACAGATCCTTCGCCCGTGCCGCGAACAGATCGATCAGGCCGGGCGCGGCATGTTCGGCGAACGCGCTCGATGCCGCGATCCGGAGTAGGCGCCGGCCGTGCGCCGCCTCGCTCACCTCGATGGCGGTCTGGCGCTGTAGACCGAGGATCTCGATCGCTCGGCTGGCCAGGCGCAGCCCGCCGGGGGTGAAGGCCAGACCCGCCGCCGCGCGGGTGAACAGCGGGTCGTCGAGTTCCTTGCGCAGCTGGGCGATGTGCGTCGAGACACCGGCATCGGACATCCCCAGCTCTCTGGCCGCCGCATGAACGGAGCCGAGCCGCACCACGGTCGAGTAGGCCCGAAGCTGGGCGGGCGTCACAGTTGGAGTCTACTTTGGAGGTGGATGTGGCGCCTATCGTCGCATCATCGCTGGAGGGCGCAGTATGCAGGACGTGCTCACGGATCTGATGACAACCTGGAACGCCGGGAGGACCGCCGGCGTCGCGACGGTCGTCCGTACCTTCCGCTCGTCGCCGCGACCGCCCGGTGCGGCTATGGTTGTCGCTCCGGACGGGACGGTCGGCGGATCGGTGTCCGGCGGCTGCGTCGAGGGCGCGGTGTACGAACTCGCCACCGATGTCGTCCGGACCGGACGTCCGGTGCTGCAGCGGTACGGTCTTTCCGACGATGACGCCTTCGCTGTCGGTCTTACCTGCGGTGGGATCATCGATATCTTCGTCGAAGCGATCTCGCGGGAGACCTTCCCGGAACTGGGCGAAGTCGCTGCGGATATCGCGGCTCGACAGCCGGTCGCGATCGCGACCGTGATCGAGCATCCCGATACCGCGTGGGTAGGGCGCCGATTGATTATTCGGCCGAGCGAGGCGCACGGCACGCTGGGGTCGATGCGCGCCGACGACGCCATTATCGACGACGCCCGCGGGCTACTCGCGGCGGCGCGCAGCGATGTGCTGTCGTACGGTCCGGACGGGCAGCGGCGCGGCGAGGGCATGACCGTTTTCGTCGCCAGCCATGCCCGGCAGCCGCGGATGCTGGTCTTCGGGGCGATCGATTTCGCCGCCGCCGTCGCTCAGCAGGGATCGTTCCTGGGATATCGGGTGACGGTGTGCGACGCGCGGCCGGTCTTCGCCACCTCAGCGCGGTTCCCGACCGCCGACGAGGTGGTCGTCGACTGGCCGCACCGCTACCTGGCCGCGCAGATCGCGGCCGGCGCGGTCGATTCGCGGACCGTCGTCTGTGTGTTGACCCACGATCCCAAGTTCGACGTTCCGCTGCTCGAGGTCGCGCTGCGGGCGACGGAACTCGGCTATGTCGGGGCCATGGGCTCGCGCAGAACACACGACGAGCGGCTGTCCCAGCTCCGACAGGCCGGCCTCACCGAGGAACAACTCGCCCGCCTTGCCAGCCCGATCGGACTGGATCTGGGTGGCCGGACACCAGAGGAGACGGCGGTGTCCATCGCGGCCGAGATCATCGCGCGGCGCTGGGGCGGACATGGCCGCTCATTGGCCCAAACCGGTGGTCGTATTCACCACGCACAAGGCGTGAACAGTGAGTTAAGTGATTCCTTAACTCGGTCTTGACGACGGCTCGACAGGGGCAGACGCTGGGCTTCTTCCGCTGATGCGAGGCGATCACATGCAAGTTCCTGGGCCATTCGAATACGAGCGCGCAACGGGCGTGGATCATGCCATCGGACTTCTGGACCGGCTGGGCGAGGAGGCGCGGATCGTCGCCGGCGGGCACAGCCTGCTACCGATGATGAAGCTGCGTCTGGCCAATCCGGAATACCTCATCGATATCAACGACCTGGCTGCCGAGCTGGGATACATCGTCACCGATCCGACCCTGGTACGAATCGGTGCGATGGTCCGGCATCGGCATGCGCTGGAGTCCGACGATCTCGCCGCGGTATGCCCGATTTTCCGCGACGCCGAGCGTGTGATCGCCGATCCCGTGGTGCGCAATCGCGGCACGATCGGCGGCTCGCTGTGTCAGGCCGATCCCGCCGAGGACCTCACCACGGTCTGCACGGTCCTCGGCGCCACCTGCCTGGTTCGCGGACCGTCCGGCGACCGGGAGATCACGATGGACGACTTCCTGGTCGGCCCGTACGAAACTGCCATGGCGCACAACGAACTGCTCATCGAGGTCCGGATTCCCCTGCGGCATCGCACATCGAGTGCCTACTCGAAGGTGGAGCGCCGGGTCGGCGACTGGGCGATCGCGGCGGCCGGCGCCACGGTGACACTGCGCGACGGGACCATCGCGGCCGCTCGGATCGGTCTGACGGCCGTCGACCCCGATCCCGCGGCGCTCGCGTCGGCGGTGGAGGTGCTGATCGGTCAGCCGCCCACCGAGGAGGGTTTCGCGGAGGTGGGCCGTCTGGCGAGCGCGGCGTGCTCACCTGGCTCCGATATGCGCGGCAGCGCGGACTACAAGCGCCACCTCGCGTCCGAACTGACGATTCGCGCACTGCGCACTTCGGTCGGTCGAGTTCTGAATGATTCTGCGCTGGAAGGGAACTAGCCATGCAGGTAACCATGACCGTCAACGGCAGCCCGGTGACCGCGGAGGTCGAGGCCCGCACCCTGCTTGTCCACTTCCTGCGCGATCAGTTGCGGCTCACCGGAACCCATTGGGGGTGTGACACCAGCAACTGCGGCACCTGTGTGGTGGAGGTCGACGGCGCGCCGGTGAAGTCGTGCACGATGCTGGCCGTCATGGCCGGCGGTCGCTCGGTGCGCACGGTGGAAGGACTCGAGGTGGACGGCCGCCTCGATCCCGTACAGGAAGGCTTCATGCAGTGTCACGGACTGCAGTGCGGATTCTGTACACCGGGAATGATGATCACCGCCCGCGCCCTGCTCGATCGCGATCCGAATCCCGACGAACAGACCATCCGGGAGGCGATCTCGGGCCAGATCTGCCGCTGTACCGGATATACCACCATCGTGCGGTCGATCCAGTGGGCCGCGGCGAAACAACGGGGCGAAGCCGCGGAGCCCGAACCCGCGGCCCCGGCCGCTCCGATAGCGAGCGCGTCATGACCGCCGTCGAGTCCCGGCCCGAAGACCAGGTCGACAACGACCACAAGCCGTGTGGTCACGGCCGAATGCTCCGCAAGGAGGACCCCCGCTTCATTCGCGGACACGGCAACTATGTCGACGACGTGTCACTGCCCGGCATGCTGCATCTGGCAATCCTGCGTTCTCCGTTCGCGCACGCCCGGATCGTGAGCGTCGATACCTCTGCGGCACAGGCGCATCCCAAGGTCAAGGCGGTGGTCACCGGTGCGGACCTGGCAGCGAAGGGTCTGGCCTGGATGCCGACGCTGTCGAACGACGTACAAGCAGTGCTGGCGACCGACAAGGTCCGATTCCAGGGCCAGGAGGTGGCCTTCGTCGTCGCCGAGGATCGTTACTCCGCGCGCGACGCATTGGAGCTCATCGATGTCGAATACGAGATGCTCGATCCGGTGATCGACGCCCGGACCGCCTTGGCGCCGGAAGCGCCGGTGATCCGCGACGATCTCGACGGCAAGCAGGACAACCACTGTTTCGACTGGGAGACCGGCGACGCCGCCGCCACCGAGTCGGTATTCGCGCGCGCCGACGTCGTCGTCGAACAGGAGATCGTCTATCCGCGCGTGCATCCCGCGCCGATGGAGACCTGCGGGGCCGTGGCGGATCTCGATCCTGTGACGGGGAAGCTCACCCTGTGGTCGACGAGCCAGGCACCGCACGCCCACCGGACACTCTACGCATTGGTGGCCGGACTGCCCGAGCACAAGATCCGGGTGATCTCACCCGATATCGGCGGTGGATTCGGAAACAAGGTGCCCATCTACCCGGGCTACGTCTGCGCCATTGTCGGGTCGCTGTTGCTGGGTAAGCCGGTGAAGTGGATGGAGGATCGCAGCGAAAACCTCACCAGCACCGGTTTCGCCCGGGACTACATCATGCTCGGCGAGATCGCCGCCACCTCCGACGGCAAGATCCTCGCCATCCGGTCGACCGTGCTCGCCGATCACGGCGCCTTCAACGGCACGGCCGCACCGATCAAGTATCCGGCCGGCTTCTTCGGCGTCTTCACCGGCAGCTACGACATCGAGGCCGCCTACTGCAAGATGACCGCGGTCTACACGAACAAAGCTCCCGGCGGCGTCGCCTACGCGTGCTCGTTCCGGATCACCGAAGCCGTCTACTTCGTCGAGCGGCTGGTGGACTGCCTGGCTCAGGAACTGAAGATGGATCCCGCCGAGCTGCGGCTGCGAAATCTTCTTCGCCCGCAACAGTTCCCATACACCAGCAAGACCGGCTGGGTGTACGACTCCGGCGACTACGAGAAGACCATGCGCCTGGCGATGGACATGATCGGCTACGACGCCTTGCGCAAGGAGCAGCAGGACAAGCGCGCCCACGGCGAGTTGATGGGCATCGGCATGTCCTTCTTCACCGAGGCCGTCGGGGCGGGTCCGCGCAAGGATATGGACATCCTCGGCCTCGGAATGGCCGACGGATGCGAGTTGCGCGTCCATCCCACCGGCAAAGCCGTGGTGCGTCTGTCGGTTCAGACCCAGGGACAGGGGCACGAGACGACTTTCGCGCAGATCGTCGCCGAGGAGCTCGGCATACCGCCGGATGACATCGACGTAGTGCACGGCGACACCGATCAAACGCCGTTCGGGCTGGGCACCTACGGCAGCCGGTCGACACCGGTCTCCGGCGCCGCTGCCGCACTGGTGGCGCGGAAGGTCCGCGACAAGGCGCGCATCATCGCGTCCGGCATGCTCGAGGTCTCCGTCGCCGACCTCGAGTGGGAGAAGGGCTCGTTCCAGGTCAAGGGCGATCCGTCCGCCGCCGTGACGATCCAGCAGATCGCGATGCGCGCCCACGGCGCCGGCGATCTGCCCGAAGGGATCGAGGGCGGACTCGACGCGCAGATCTGTTACAACCCGGAGAACCTCACCTACCCGTACGGTGCGTACTTCTGCGTCGTCGACATCGACCCCGGGACGGCTGTGGTGAAGATCCGGCGCTTCCTCGCCGTCGACGACTGCGGCACCCGAATCAATCCGATGATCATCGAGGGCCAAGTGCACGGTGGCATCACCGATGGCATCGGCATGGCGCTGATGGAGATCATCGCCTTCGACGACGACGGCAACTGCCTCGGCGGATCCCTGATGGACTATCTCATCCCGACCGCGGTCGAGGTGCCGCATCTCGAGACCGGATACACCGTCACCCCCTCACCACACCATCCGATCGGTGCGAAAGGAATCGGCGAATCCGCCACCGTCGGATCGCCGCCGGCAGTGGTCAATGCGGTGGTGGATGCGTTGGCACCGTTCGGCGTTCGGCACGCCGACATGCCGCTGACGCCGTCGCGGGTGTGGGAAGCGATGCAGGGGCGGGCGGCTCCGCCGATCTGAGAGGGTGCCGGCAATGGGATCACCGATGAAGATGGCCGAGCGGGCACAGCAGCTGGTCGGCGCCCGGACTCCGTTCGTGCACGCGACCGTGGTGCGCGCGCAGCAACCGACGTCAGCGCACGCCGGAGACGAGGCGATCCTGCTGCAGGACGGGACGATCGAAGGATTCGTCGGTGGCCAATGCGCGCAGAACTCCGTCCGCAAGGCCGCACTCGGCGCCCTGCAGTCCAACGAAAGTGTGCTGCTGCGCGTGCTGCCCGACGGCGATCTGCAGTTTCCGGAGGCGCCCGGCGCGGCGGTAGTGGTGAATCCCTGTCTGTCCGGCGGAGCGTTGGAGATCTTCCTGGAGCCGCAGATCCCCGCGCCGCTGGTGCGCGTCTGCGGCGCGACACCCATCGCGGAGGCCCTGGCCGACCTGTGCGAACGGGTGGGATTCGGGGTGCAGCGCACCGGCGCCGGAGCCGACTCGCCGGAGTCGCTGGCCGACACGACGGCGATGGTGATCGCCAGCCACGGCGGCGCGGAAGCCGAGTCGATCCGCGCCGCGCTCGACGCTGGTGTGGGGTATATCGGGATGGTGGCCAGCAGAGTTCGGGGTACCTCGATTCTCGACGAACTCGGGCTGACCGACGCCGAGCGGGCGCGCGTACACACCCCGGTGGGTTTGCCGATCGGCGCCAAGACGTCCGCGGAGATCGCCGTCTCGATCGTCGCGCAACTGATCCAGGCGATTCGAAAGGGTGGCTTGGCCGTCACAGCTCACCCTGCGCATGGCGCGGTCGAGGCGCTCGATCCAGTGTGTGGCATGACCGTGACGGTCGGTCCGGACACGCCGCATCTCACTATCGACGATGTCGACCACTGGTTTTGCAGCTCGGGCTGCCGCACCTCCTTTGCCACGGCGGGGACGGAGTCATGACAGCCGGGTTCGTCACCGGGGTCGTGCTCGCGGCGGGTAGCTCACGGCGCCTCGGCACTGCGAAACAGCTACTGCCGTATCGGAATACGACCGTTCTCGGCGCCACCCTCGACGTGGTCCGGTCCTGTGCCTTCGATCAGGTCGTCGTCACGCTCGGCGGCGCGGCTGCGGCGGTTCGGCAGCAGGTCGATCTCGCCGGACTGGAGGTGGCCATGGCCGACGACTTCGGGGCGGGCTGTTCGTCGTCGTTGCGCTCTGCCCTGCGCGTGGTGGATCCGCGGTCCGACGGAATCCTGCTGATGCTCGGTGATCAACCGGGCCTGTCGGCGGCGACTGTCGACCGACTGATCCGCGAGACGACGACTGCCGCGATCACAGTCTGCCACTACCACGACGGTGTCGGCCATCCGTTCTGGCTGAGCCGCAGCGTATTCGGCGAGTTGACCCGAATGCACGGCGACAAGGGCGTGTGGAAGATCATCGACTCGGGCCGCGTGGCGGTATCCCGACTCGAGGTCGACGCACCGGTGCCCCTCGATGTGGACACCTGGGACGACTACGAGCGGCTACGGGCCGCCACGTCGCCATGATGTCGCCGTTCGACGATGTCGAAGACGTAGTGCGACGATTCGATGCCGACGACTACCTGCTCGACACCGGCGCCGCCGCCGCTGTCTATCTGGCCACCACATTGGGTCGGCCGCTGCTCCTGGAAGGCGAACCGGGGGTGGGAAAGACGACGGCGGCGAAGACCCTGGCCACCGTGCTCGGTGCACCATTGATCCGCCTGCAGTGCTACGAGGGACTCACCGTGAGCGAAGCACTGTACGACTGGAATTACCAGCGTCAACTGCTCAGCATCCGGCTCGCCGAGGCGCGCGGTACCGACCTCACCGAAGCCGACCTGTTCACCGAGGCGTTCCTGGTGGACCGCCCGATCCTGCGTTGTGTGCGATATCGCGGCCCGACGCCCCCGGTACTGCTGATCGACGAAATCGACCGTGCCGATGATGAATTCGAAGCGCTGCTACTCGAATTCCTCGGCGAGGCCGCGGTAACCGTCCCCGAACTCGGGACTTTTGTCGCCGCGGACCCGCCGATCGCGGTGCTGACCTCCAATCGCAGCCGCGATCTGCACGACGCGCTGCGCCGGCGCTGCCTGTACCACTGGATCGACTACCCGGAGCCGGCCCGGGCGGTGGCGATCGTGCGGCGCACCGTGCCGGGGGCAACCGACGCGCTGATCGAGCACGCCACTCGATTCGTCGGCCGGGCACGCGACCTCGATCTCGACAAGCCGCCGGGCATCGCCGAGACCATCGACTGGATCGCCGCGCTGGCGACACTCGACGTCGCCGATCTCACCGCACCGGCGGCGGTCGCCGCGCTCAGCGCCCTGGCGAAGACACCCGACGACCGCTCCACCGTGCGTATGGCGTTTGCCGAATATACCCAAGGCTTGGCTACCGGATGAGAGGGAAACTCCGATGAAGATCGCCAACGAATTCACTGTCAACGCACCCGTCGAGCAGGCATGGGAGGTGCTGACCGACCTCGAGCAGGTGGTACCCCTGATGCCGGGCGCGCAGATGGTCGGCTGGGAGGGAGATGACTTCCTCGGCAAAATCAAGGTCAAAGTCGGGCCGGTGACCAGCGAGTTCGCCGGCAAGGCGAACTTCGTCGAGCGCGACGACCGGGTCCATCGCGCCGTCATCAACGGCAGTGGCCGGGACTCCCGCGGATCCGGAAACGCCGCGGCGACCATTACTACACAACTGCGCGAAGACGGCGACCAGACCCACGTCACCGTGGATACCGACCTCAAGATCGTCGGCAAGCTGGCCCAGTTCGGCAGCGCGATGCTGCAGCAGGTATCCGAGAAGCTGGTCGGCCAATTCGTCGCATCCTTGGAAGCGAAACTCGCGGAAGGCGACTCGGCCGCCACCGCGCCGGTAGTCGATTCGGACAGTGGAGCGGGGCTTGCGCAACCGGTCGGACAACCCGAGCCGGAGCCACTCGACCTCGTCGGCCTCGCCGGGCCCGCGATGATCAAGAAGTATGCGCCCGCGCTCGCGCTCGGGCTGGCGGCCGTACTCGCGATTGTCCTGGTGCGCAGGCGGATGCGCGGGAAGCGATGACACGAGCGGTGCTGCTGCGCGGCGTCGACCTGGCCGCATTCGCCGTCGCGATGGTCGCGCGGCTGCGCCGGGGTGGCGTGGCGGTGGCCCCGAGCGGACCCGCACTGTTCGTGCACGCCTTACGCCGCATGCCGCCGTGGTCGGGCACCGAACTCTACTGGGCGGCGCGGCTCACCCTCGTCGATCGCATGGAGGATCTCGCCGCCTTCGACGCCGTCTTCCGGACTGTGTTCGCCGATACCGTACTGGGCGTGGACCCGCCCAGCCGAGCGCACACGCTGCCGACCGAACCCGCGCCGGAAACGCGTATGGGCGCTCCGGAGCACTCCGGACGAAGCACCGAGGTCCCCTGGGCGACATGGCGATCGGCCACCATCGCCGACCGAGCGATCGAGAACGAGGCGGTGCTGCCGGACGTGCTGCCGAGCCGGATCGCGGCACGAGCACAGGAGTCCTTCGCCCGCTTCGATCCGGACGATCTCCGGACGATCGGCACCTGGTTGGAACAGGCGTCGGCGCTGTGGCCGCAGCGTACGAGCAGGCGCCAGGAATCCCATCCGCACGGCAAGCGGATCGACTTCCGGGCGACGATGAACGACTCCCGCCGCACCGGATGGGAGTCGGCGCTGCTGGTCCGCACTCGTGCCCGGCGCCGCCCCCGCCGGATCGTCATGGTCTGCGACGTCAGCCGCTCCATGCAGCCCTATTCGACGATCTACCTGCACCTGATGCGCGCCGCGATACAGCGCCGTTCATCCGATCGCCCCGAGGTGTTCGCTTTCTCCACTTCGCTGACCAGGCTGACCCCGGTGCTGGCACACCGTTCCCCAGATGTCGCGCTGGCCCGGGCCAACGACAAGGTGGTCGACCGCTTCGGTGGCACGCACATCGGCCGCTGTCTGAGTGCGCTGTTGGCTTCGTCGTCCGGGAACGCGGTGCGCGGCGCCGTCGTCGTGATCGCGTCGGACGGCTGGGACAGCGACGCCCCCGAGGTCCTGGCCCGTGCGATGGCTCGGATCCGACGTCGGGCTTGGCGCGTCATCTGGCTCAATCCCCGTGCGGGCGACGCTCGATTCCAGCCGGCCACCGGAGCGATGGTGGCCGCCCTACCGTTCTGCGACCTGATGCTTCCCGCGCACACCCTGGCGAGCGTGCACTTGTTCATGCAGGCCGCCCTGACATCAGCGACCAGCACCTGATGCGGGCATCCAGCGAGCGGTGGTGACATCGCTACGCGTCCGGCTGCATCCGGTGCCTCGGCTGTTGGCGGGGTTCCTGATGTATCCGTGGCCCGAGACCGTCGGCATCTGGGAGCGATTACGGGAGTTGCTCGCAGACAGCTCAGATGAGTTGACCGTGCAGACCGGAGTCCTGTCCGGCCCGGAGGGCGCCCCCATGCTGCTGGTCTCACCATGCTGGAGCGGCGATCCAGCTGTGGGCGAGCAGCACATCGACGACGTACGCGAACTCGGCAACCCGGTGGTCTCGCAGGTCGCGGCGATGACACACGGCGAGATGCTGCGGCTGTGGGATGCCCACGTCGTCACCGAGAACCACTACGCGCTGGGCACCAGGTCGGTCGCCGAGTTCACCCCCGGCGTCATCGCAGCGCTGGTGCACGCCGGTGCGCACCGCACCGCACCTCACCGCTGTCGGCTGTGTTGAGCCACCACTTCCACGGCGCCGCCACCAGAGTTCCCGAGGACGCGACCGCCTTCGGCATGCGACGCCCGCACTTCGTCGTCGAGATCCTCGCCGCATGGGAGCCCACTGACACCGACGGCGAGCGACACCGCGCGTGGACCGACGCCACTTCCACCATGCTTGCCCCGGTGGCCCTGCCCGGCGGCTACGCCGCTTTGCTCGGTCCTGACGACGGCGAGCAGATTGCCGACGCCTACGGCCGAAACGCCGCCAGACTGCTGGATGCCAAGGCCCGGTTCGATCCGGAAGGGATCTTTTCCGCCACGCCCCTCCCGCCACCGTGACGGTAAAACTCGCCGGCAGTGCGCCCGCGAGTAGACGGTCCACCAGATGACGGATTCGAAGCCGTTGCGGTGCAGCCGACCAGGAACCCGGCACCGTGCGCTCTGGGCGCAAGGACAGTCGGTGCCGCGGGCGGAAGATTCAGAGCAGTTGGTCGCAGCGCAGCTGAGCCTTGGCCGCCGCGCGCCGTCGGTCGGTCCGGTCACACCACCGCTGATGCTGGTCGCGCATCGTGTTCCAGTCGTCGGCGGCCGCGAAGATCCACTTCCGCTCCAGCTCTGCCGCTCGCACCGCCGGCGTCTCCCGCTCCACCTCGTTCTCCGCGTGTGCGGCGCGATCGACCAGTTCGGTCCAACGCCTGAAATCTTGATGCAGCTCGCTCTCGATCACGCGATTCATGTTTCTGACCTCCTGGATACCTAGCTTCGTGACAGCTCTGTCGACGCCTCGTACTCATCTCGACGTCGGAGCACTATTCCGCCCCCATGTGCCCGATCAGATAGTTCCGCTCCGGATCGAGCCAACCGGCCACTGCCTTCCAGTCGGCCGGATTCATTCGCACATCAGCGAATTCCACCGATCGAACACAGTTCATGTGCATACGCCGGCGTTCATCCATTCTCTCTCGCAATGCTTTTCCGCATCGCAGACACCGCATCTCTTTCATGATCACAAGCCATTCACACCTAATTATTCACCGTCAGAGCAATTTTCGGACATCGAGCGCTTCTCCGGGATCGGAGTCATACCGCGCCCGTTACGGTCCCCTCGCCGGGGGCGGGGTGGTCGACTCCTCGGTCACGACCGCCAGCCACCGACCCGATGTTCGCTCGAGATGTCCGGCGGGTCGCGGGCCAGGACCTAGGGATACCGGACCGAGGTGGCGCTGTGGCAGTCGGCCGCGCACGGCTCGGAGCGCAGATCCGAGCCTGACTGCGATGACACCCACACCGGGCGTTTCCGAGAAAAACCGAAGCAGGACCGGTCTGCTGTGCGCCCGCTCACCGGGCTCGACGAGCCGAAGGTAGGCCCTACCTTCCGGCGCCCCGAGTTCGCGTTCCGGAGAGCGGCCGTATTCTCGTCGTGATAGGCCGAGATTTGTGGTGCGATTTGTATTGCGGGGCCCCGACAGAATCAGCCCCGCCAACGAGCGGACCATGTTGTCTTTACCTCACGGGTTCTCTGTGCTCGGTCCCGGTAATTCAGTCCGACGGGAGCTGCCCGAGCTTTCGGTCACTGCCATGTTGTCCAACTAGGTACATGTCGCCACATCGGTAGCCGTCCATCACAGTCGAATCCACTACCTATGTCACATGCCCTACTCACCTCGATCTCTTCGTGAGATCGATGCTCCGACCGGGCCGGATTCGAAATTTCCCAGCCGGTGATGTCCGTACCGAGGCAGGTCAGCGAAGAGATTCGGTACTGCGAAAACACCGGCGGGTTGCCTGATCGCGAGGCTCCTTGATCATACAGTGATTGAACTCCGCCGGAATATCCGAACGGGGCGACATCATCGATCCGTACAGATGTCGTTCCAATCACGGCTGGGTTTCGCATCGGTCTTCCTCGCTACCATTCGAGTCGCTAGACTGATTTCTGACATTAGGGATGCGCCGATACGGGTTCGACCTGATCTGCGCACGGGACGCACGGAAACGCGCATGTCAGCGGAGGCTGCGGATGACACTTTCCGAGCCGTATTCGGTGGAGCAGGCCGACACGGCCACCGTCTCGGCCGGTGATTCGACCGGTTTCTGGGCGGAGCATGTCTGTCGCCACCAAGGCACCCTGCGATTCCGTTTCACCAATCCCTCGACATTCCGCGGCTGGCTGGCGGTACAGCGATATACGAGCTATCAACTGGTCGAATTCTGGTCCGATGGCATCGTCTACTCGCGTACGCCCACGGATATCAGGCACGATGACGACGCAAGTCTGCGCCTGCTGCTCCCTACCACCGGCACACTGCACCTTCGACAAGACGACCACTCCGTACAGGCTCTCCCCGGGCAAGGAGTAGTGGTCACAAAAGCACGCCCGCTGAATTTCGGGCAGCCACAATTCGCGCGAGCGTGGGTCATGAACCTCCCCGCCGGTGCTGTTCCCCTCGATGTCGGCAGCGGACCTGCCCTGCTCGACCTGAGCCAGGGCATGGGTTCGGTCGCGGCGAGCATGATCAACGAACTCGGCGAACAGCGCCATGCCGTGGATGGGCCCGCCTTCGCCACGGCGTGTGACATGATCGCCGATCTACTCCGCATGTGCCTGCGTCCGGGGAGCGAGTCGCCCAGCACGCTGGCGGCCGTAGACGCCGCGGTCCGTGACTATGTCCGACGACATGCCCACGACCCCGACCTCACCCCTGCCGTGATCGCGCGAAGCCTCGGCTGGTCACTGCGCCAGGTCCAATTGGCGTTGCACCACACCGGAACGACACCGAGCCAACTGATCCGCACCGCGCGGCTCGACCGGGCACATCGCATGCTCCGTGACGCCCCCACGAACCGCACCGTCGCCAACATCGCCTACGGCAGCGGTTTTCGCTCACTCAGCGCCTTCGGCGCCTCCTTCAAGGCGCAGTTCGGATTGACTCCGCAAGAAGCACGGACCCACTGACAACCTGGAGCGGGCCCTCAGCGGCCGGCTGCGCCGCTGCGCAGCCGCAGTTCGTCGGGATCCAGGCCGCGATCGATGCCGTGGGGCACGACGGTCTGACCCGATTCGAGCACGAGCCTCCTCCCGTCGAGGTAGACATCGACGATGTTCGGCTCGAACGACACCCAGCCGGACACGGCGGCGACCTCGGGCCATGCCGCCAGATACGACCACGCGGCGCGGTGGTGCGCGCCGATGTCGTAGTAGCTGGCCAAGCCCTTGTACGGGCAGAACGTCTCGCCGTCGACCAGAGCCAGCGCGGCGGAGTCGATGTCGTCGCGGGCGACGTACCAGCGCGGAGCGAAACCCGATTCGTACAGCGCGACCGGATGCCGCGTCTCCGCGACGACCCGATCACCGTCGCGGACGACAAGATGGCGCGAGGTCCGGCGGATGTCGATGCGGTGGTACATGTCGGCAGCGTGACCGACGATTCGCTCGTCTTCTTCGTAGAAGCCGTCCATCGACCGCCAAGCGAAGGCGACCCGGTCCCGTAGGACATCTGCGTAGGCCGGGAGGGTGCTGTATTGCCAAGCGGCTCGCTGCGTCTGCTTGTCACCGCCGTGCACGGCGAACCACACGGTTGTCCCGAGTTCGCGATGTCGCGTCGTGCGCGACTCCGGCACGAGCATGCCCCGGCGGACATCCGCCGAGGGAAAGAACGCGACCGGATAGCGGTCCGGCTCATGCAGCAGGACGACGTCCTCGCTGTCGGCCACCCACGCTCCGTCGAATCGCACGCGCATCCGCCGGCGCAGCGGTTCGGCGAACAACAGCCGTTCCGGCAGCGGGTCCGCCACCAAGAAATGCCCTACCGACCGGGATGCCAACGGCCCTTGCTGCCATGCCAAACCCATTGATTTCCCCCTTTGCTCTCGCTTCTTGGTTCACCCTGTTCGCTCGAAATCCGAGCCGCCGCGGCCACCATCCAGCGGACAAGCACAGTTCAGCGCGTGCCGGTCACGCGGCCGAGGAAATCGCGGATCAGCTCGGTGACCTCGTCACCGGCACTTTCCAAGAGGAAGTGACCGCCGTCGAGAAGGTGGATCTCGGCGTTCGGCGCATCCTCGGCGAATGCGTGAGCACCGTCCGGGCCGAAGATCGGATCGCCCGTGCCCCACACCGCCAGTACCGGGGGGTGACTACGACGTAGGTACTCGTGCAGTGCCGGATACAGCGGTGCGTTGGTCGCGTAGTCACGGAACAGCGCGAGTTGGATCGCGTCGTTGCCGGGCCGCGACACCAGCTCGAAGTCGTGATGCCACGTGTCGGGGCTGACCACGCTCTCGTCGGCGACGCCGGTCAGATATTGCCACCGGATGGCCTCCAGGCTCAGCGCGGTTCGGATCCTGGCTTCGGTCTCGGGCGTCTGCGCGCGCTGGTAGTCCCACACGGTCGTCCAGAAACTGTCTACGAAGCCGGCGTCGTAGCCATTGCCGCTCTGCGTGATGATCGCAGTGACCGCCCGGGGCGCGGCCAACGCCAGGCGCCAGCCGATCGGGGCTCCATAGTCCTGCACGTACATCGCGTAGCGCGCCACCCCCAACTGCGCGAGCAGCCCGGCGGTCAGGTCGGTCAGAGCGTCGAAGGTGTACTCGAACTCGTCCACCGCCGGCGCGGCGGACAACCCGAAGCCGAGATGGTCCGGCGCGACGACGCGGTACCGGTCGGCCAGTGCGGGAATCAGGTTGCGGAACATGAATGAGCTGGTCGGGAAGCCGTGCAGGAGCACGACCGTTGGAGCGTCCCGGTGGCCCGCCTCTCGGTAGAACAAACGCCGGCCTTGCACCGTCTCGTAACGGTGGTGCACTACAGCCATCTTCAACCCTCCATCATCTAACCACTCTGATGAACTTCGATAGTTACAGCAGAGCATGGCCGGAATTAACTGTCAATACTCTTTTCGGTGGTTATGATCGAGCCGATTATCCCGACCGGCGAAACGCTGCACCGCTCGTCCTGGCGAATACCACCCGCTGTCGATGCGAAGCGCCGCGACAGGTTCGCCGACCTTCGAACTGGGACGTCCGATGGGCACCCCTCCGCGAAGAACGAGCTGTGCGTCCGCTGGGCGTGCGACACCCGGCGTCGTCGGCGGTCCCGCCGCACCAGGTGTCACACCTGCCAGACCCGATGCTGTCCAGCACCGTCCCGGCCCCCCGACACCAGGCAGGGCACTGGTCCGCTGCTCGCAACCTGACACCGACCTGGTCCCGGACCTGCGACAAAGCCCGATCTCGCTCGGCTCGTCGTTCCTCGTCCGCCGTGGCCTTCCGCTGGTCGGGGCAGCCCGACCGAGCACATGTGATGACCGAAATGTGACGCCCGACCCGTCGGGACTTTCCGGTCCCTGACGCCGGTTGTATCTGGGGCCGATATCAGGAGGTCATGTGACACAGGAACACAAGCGAAATCCCACCGCGATCGCCGCGCTGTCGCCTGAGCAGTACCACGTCACCCAGGAGAGCGGGACCGAGCGGGCGTTCACCGGCGAGTACTGGGACCACCACGAGGCCGGCATCTACGTGGATGTGGTGTCCGGGGAGCCCTTGTTCGCCTCGGTCGACAAGTTCGACAGCGGAACGGGATGGCCGAGTTTCACCAAGCCGATCGATGCCGGGAACGTGGTCGAGAAGCGAGACTTCAGTCATCTGATGATCCGCACCGAGGTGCGCTCGGCGCACGGTGGGAGTCATCTCGGCCATGTCTTCACCGACGGGCCCGCCACGGCGGGCGGGCTGCGGTACTGCATCAATTCGGCGGCACTGCGGTTCATCCGCCTCGAGGACCTCGAGGCGGAAGGTTATGGGCAATACCGGACTCTGTTCACGAAGGAGGAAGCGTGACCACGCGAAAGGCGATTCTGGCCGGTGGATGCTTTTGGGGCATGCAGGACTTGATCCGTAAACAGCCAGGAGTGCTGGCAACGCGGGTCGGCTACACCGGCGGGCGAAACGATCACCCCACCTATCGCAATCACCCCGGCCATGCGGAGGCCCTGGAGATCAGCTACGACCCGGAGCGGACGGACTACCGGGCGCTGCTGGAGTTCTTCTTCCAGATCCACGATCCGACGACGAAGGACCGACAGGGCAACGACATCGGCACCAGTTACCGTTCGGCGATCTTCTACCTCGACGACGACCAGAAGCGTGTCGCCCTGGACACCATCGCAGACGTCGACGCCTCGGGCCTGTGGCCAGGCAAGGTGGTCACCGAGGTGACGCCGGCGAGCGAGTTCTGGGAGGCCGAGCCCGAACACCAGGACTACCTGGAGCGCTATCCGGACGGCTATACCTGCCACTTCCCGCGGCCCGGCTGGACGTTGCCGAAGCGGCAGACCACCGCGAGGTAGCAAGCCCCGGCCCACTGCTCCCGTCCGCCGGCGCGCCGGCACGCGCCGGCGGTGCGGTGCACACGTCGCACGATGGACCGCGCCGCCTACTTGCGGTATTTTAATACCGGCCGTAGCCTGTGCCTATGGTCCGTCTACCGTTGACTCCGGAACAGCTCGACGCGGGCCGTCGCCTCGGCGGCGCCCTACGCACCGCCCGCGCCGACCGCGATCTCGCCGAAGTCGCCCACGCGGCGGGCATTTCACCGGAAACGCTGCGCAAGATCGAGACCGGCAGACTGCCCTCCCCCGCTTTCGGCACCGTCGTGGCACTCAGCCAAGTGCTCGCGCTCCCGCTCGATCACCTCGCCGACATTTGGCGCTCGACGGGACTGGCCGAATCCGCCTGAGCGACAATTCACAATCGTCTTCGGCTCGATCGCGCGATGCCGACGGCGGCATCCGCACCCTGTAGCAGCTTGTGCCCGCGAATGGTCACCTGCACAACCGCCTCCGACAATGACCGACGCGGAAGATTCGAGCAATTCGGCTGACAGCCAACCTCTTTCGCGTCCACGATCCATCGCCGACGAGCTCGATCGGCCAGACCGTTCGTCGGTCGCACTGCGTGCGAGTCACGATCGACTGCCCGCCTCGCTCGAGTGCGCTCGACTATTCGAGGTTCGAGACCAGATCCGCGAATAGTCCCGCCGAGAGATCTCGCGATCGATCCCACACCGCGCTACCGCGGATAAATTCCGGACCACGGCCCGCAGCGGATCAATTTTCTTCGAAGCGCGTTGCATTCAAGGCATCCCGAAAACGACGGTGATGACTGCACCGCAATTAGCAGAGCAGGTATGTGCCGTAACTTATCGGTGTGACTTTTCTCGCGAACTTTCCCGGGAAGCCGAACCCTACGATTCTCGTCCGACGGTTACGATCAATTCATGACGGATGCAGTCGAATTCGACTTTGACGCAATGAACCGCGAGGTTATCCGCGAGTTCCGCGAGAACGACGGCAAGGTCGGAGGTGTGTTCGAGGGCAAACCGCTGGTGCTTGTTCACCATATCGGTGCGAAGTCGGGCATCGAACGTATCGCCCCACTGGTCCCCTTCCTGGATGACGATCGGATCTACATCTTCGCCAGCAAAGGGGGCGCCGACTCCGATCCGCACTGGTACGGAAACCTTGTGGCGCACCCGGAGGTGACGGTCGAGCTGGGCACCGAGACGTTTTCGGCTACCGCGAGGGTGCTGACAGGAGCCGAACGTGACGAGATCTACGCCGAGCAGAGCGCCGTTCAACCCCAGTTCGCGGATTATCAGCGCAGCACAAAACGTCTCATCCCGGTGATCGAGCTGGTGCGCCGAGCGGAGTGAACACGAAACACCACGCACAGCGCGTCGACGTAGCCAACAGATGCGGCGACAGAACAGAACCCGAGCCAGCATTGCGTGAGAGCTGAGAGCTACGACAGTTGAAATGCGGGCCGAGCGCCCGATAGGACGAGGCGCCCGGCCATGAGGTGGTGGCCCCAAGCCTCAAACCCACATGAACGCCATGCCGGGGCGATCTCCAGCCGGCCCGGGAGCGCGCTGGCCGACCGGCCGAGTTGAGCCGAGAATGGTGAGGTGCCGGCGCGACGCATCGAGCGTGTGATCGCCGATTCGGTGGCCATACGACCAGACGGATCCTCCTCGACGGAGCTGGTCTGGTACGCAGCCTACGGCTCCAACATGAGCCTGACCAGGCTGCGTAGCTATCTGCGCGGCGGCAGGCCCGACGGTGGAGGGCTCACCCTGCCCGGCTGCCGCGACCACTCCGACCCGATTCGCTCGGTGCCCCTTGTACTGCCAGGATTGCTGTACTTCGCCACCGAATCGTTGACCTGGACCGGCGGGCGCGCCTTCTTCGATCCGGCCTGCGCCGGCGACATCGCCGTCCACGCCCACCTGCTCACCACGGCTCAGTTTTCCGACATCGTGGCCCAGGAGATGTACCGCGCCCCCGGAACGGACCTCGACTTCGACTTCGACGAAGTGATCGACCGCGGCACAACAACTATCGGCCCCGGCCGATACGAAACCCTGGTTTACGCCGGAACCCACCGAGGGCATCCGATCCTGACCTGCACCGCCCCATGGCGCTACCGCGACCTCCCCGGCAATCCACCCGCCGCCGCCTACCTGCGACACCTCGCCGCCGGCCTATCCACCGCGCACCGCTGGACCACCGCGACCACCGCCGCCTACCTCGCGACCCGCCCCGGCGCCGACCGCCGCTGGACCCCGGACTCCCTGCACACACTCCTACGCGCATAAGGTTGCTATCCGCCGACACTACGACACAGCGCGCACCACCGACTGATCCGACCCACGCGTGCCTCCGAGAGCAGCGGATCACACTCCGCCCCCCGAGCCCCTCGACGCTGCGCGAAGTTCCCGTCGAGGCAACGTCGCTCCCGCACGGCGTGCCGCCGGATCTCGGCCGCCGGCGACTATCGAAGTCGGTCGCCGGAATTCCGGTTCGCGGCAGACATCGCCTGCGCGCCGATCACCTCTTCCGAAGGAGATTCCGGAGCAGATGCGCCGAGACCGAACGACGACGCGTCCTCGGGATTGCGGTAGCTGCGTGCCACCAGTGCCGCACGCAGATACCACACCCCCGCCGACTGGGCGGGGTCGAGCCCGGTGAGCTGGCCGATCCGTTTGAGCCGGTAGTCGACGGTATTGGTGTGGATGTGCAGCAATCGCGCGGTCCGTTGGCGGTTGAGGTCAGTGCTGATGTGACGTCGCAGCGTATCGAGCAACTCGGGGTGCTCGTCGAGTGGATCGAGCAGCGTCCGTAGTGTTTCCAGCCCGGGACCGGGTCTGGTGAGCTGGTACTCCAGGGCCAGGTCGTCGAATCGGTACAGTCCGGGTACACAGCCGAGGCGCTGCACCATGTCGAGCAGTTCGTGCGCGCGATCGGCGGCCGCGGGTATCTCGGTCGGGGTCGCGGCGATCACCGTCGCGACGACCGGAACCTGCGCGGCACGGGCAAGACTGTCCGCCAGTTCGTCGAGGGCCTCGTCGTCCGGCGGCGCGGACGGCAGCAAGATCGTGCCACCGTCGACGCTCAGCAGCGACAGCACGCTGTCCCCACAGCGTGTCGCGAGCTCGGATTGCACGCGCCGCAGCTTACGTCGCGCCACCACAGCGCCATCGAGCTGCGGATTGCCCTCGTCGGGGTGCGCCGCGATGGCCACTGCGAGAACGGAATACGAGTCGGCGATCTGGATACCGCATTCGCGCGCCATGGTGAAAGTGGGGTGTCCGCCGAGCAGGGCGGAGGTGAGCGTGTGGACTGCCGTGTGGTGCTCACCGACCACCACCCGCAGTTCCGCGACATAGGCACGCGAGACAGTCGAGGTAATGATGTCCAGGATTTCCATCAGGCGACGGCTGATGTCTTTGACGCTGTCGAAATCCGCGGCGGTCGCATTGGCGACGACGATGTCGAATCCGACTTTGAATCCCTCGTGCACCGCGTGATGGATGGTGTCGATCGGGATGCCCTCGCGTGCCCATCCCGCCGCGGCATTGCGTAGATGCAGCGTCTTCTCCGGGATGTCGGCGCCGTCGAGCATGCCGACAGCGAGTTCCAGGCACAGGCCGGTGATCGTGGTGATGTCGCCGTTGAGCGCCTCACCGGGCAGTGTCCGGCACGGCGCGATGTTTTCGACGAAGTGGCCGACCATCTTTCGTGACAGGCTCCGCACGTCCCGCAGTGACGAGCTGGCGGGCCTGCCCGATAGGGTCAGATCCGGACCTGCCGATTCGGTGATGGACATCGTGACTCCTTCCCTCCCCGGACACGGAAGTACCCCACGGTAACTTGGCCGAAGTCGCCCATGATCACCGACCGACCCCGATGACCCGGCCCGGGGCTCGAACCGGCCTCCGACGCCGCCGCTCAGAGAGCGGCGACGAGGGCCGCGCTCTCCTGAGCACACCCGTAACCGATGGTGATGCCCGAACCGCCGTGGCCGTAGTTGTGGATCACGGGGATGCCTGCCAGCACCGCCGTATCGCGTTCGAGGCGGACTTCGCCGCGACCGGGACGCAGGCCGACGAGAACTTCCAGAACCCGACTATCGGCCAGGGCGGGGGCCAGATCGCGACAGCGCTCCAGGATCGACCGAGTCAGATCCGCATTCGGCGTGGTGTCCCACTCGCCGAGGTCCAGGGAACCACCGAGAACGCAGTCGTGTGCCCGAGGGTGGACGTAGGCGCGGCCGAGCGGGTGCTGCTCGTCGCGGATCGACATCGACAGTCCCGGGTTGGCCACCCGCACGATCTGGCCACGGATCGGAGACACCTCGTGATCGTGGACCACTTCGGCCGCGCGCAGGCCCGCGCAGTTGACCACCGCCTCCGGCGACAGGTCCAGGAGGTCGTCGAGCCGGCGAACAGTGCGCACTACCCACCGCGCTCCGGCCGCATCCACCTGGTGACGCAGATACGGCAGGTAGGTGGGCATCTCGACCAGCGGGACGGCGAAGCGGAAGCCGAACCGGTAGCCGGGTGGCAGTTCGCCGAGTTCGGCCTCGCGGAACGAACGAACCGACCGCGACCACATCGGAACCACCGGCTCATCGCGGTAGACGGCCATCGACTCGCACATCCGCACGCCCGGCGTGCCCGCCGCTGCCAGAGTCGCCAGATACTCGAAGGTCGTGTCGCTCCATGCGCGGACGCGGTCGGCCGGGCCCGCCGCGGTCGGAAACCAGACCGCGGCGGCCAGGAAGGAAGTCGTTGCGGTGATCGGCTCGGCGCTGACAATCGTGACGTCGTGCCGGTCGCGCAGTAGTTCTGCCGCGGTGGAAAGACCCGAGATACCCGAACCGAGAACGACGACCCGCATGGACCGACCCTATCGGCCGGGCCCGAACGGCGGTGTTTCCGCAGCACCGGTTCTGGGAGGCCGCTACCCCGCGCAATCGGAGCTCGGCACTCGACCGGCGCTCGGGCGACGACAGTCGACTAGCCGGCACAACCGTGGGTATCCCCACGCCATGGACGCTGGCCGCACGACCGTCGGTGTGGAGGAGGAGTTCCTGTTGGCGGATCCGCGGACCGGCGAACCGGTGGCACGGAACGTCGAGGTAGCACGCACCGCGAAAAACATCGGCATCAACCTGCAACTCGAACTGACCCGCTGTCAGGTGGAAAGCAGCACCGGGGTACACACCGACATCGCCGCACTGCTCCGGCAGTTGCGCGAGCTGCGCCGGGGCATCGCATCCTGCGCCGAGCACAATGGCGCCCGCCTCCTGGCGGTGGCCATCCCGCCGACGGTCCCGCACGACTTCCCGGTCACGGACACGCCGCGCTATCAGCACATCGCCGACAACTTCGGCATGCTCGCACATGAGCAGGGGCTGTGCGGGTGCCACATCCACGTCGGCATTCCCGACTATGAGACGGCGGTGCAGGTCAGCAACTATCTGCGGCCGTGGTTGCCGCTGCTGCTCGCGCTCACGGCGAATTCGGCGATCTACCGCGGCGCCGAGACCGGCTACGCCAGTTGGCGCAGCATTCTGTGGCGACGCTGGCCGAGCGCGGGGCCGCCGCCGTATTTCGAGTCCGCCCGCGACTACGACGCCATGGTCGCGATGATGTTGAAAAGTGGAAGCATCCTCGACCGGAAGATGGTCTATTGGGACGTTCGCCCGTCCATCTCCTTCCCGACCGTCGAAGTGCGGGTGAGCGACATTCCGGCCACTGTCGAGGAAACCGCCCTGCTGGCCGCGCTGGTGCGTGCGGCCGTCGTGGTAGCGCGAAAGTCCTTGGCAGCGGGTCACATCGCACCGGCGGTCCCGGCCGAAGTGCTGCGGGCGGCGTACTGGAAGGCCGCGCGCTCAGGCCTCGACGGCGACGGCGTCGATCCCCGCGACGGCTGCGTGGCGCCCAACAGCACACTGCTGCGCCGATTGATCGACCACGCCGCGCCCGCGCTCGAGGAAGCCGGCGATCGCCCGTTCGTAGACGAGGCGTCCGCCGCCATCCTTGCCCGCGGCAATGGCGCCAACCGTCAACTTGCGGCATTCCGCGCCCGCGACGACGTCGGTGACGTTATTCGCGAGCTGGCGCACGCCACCCTCGAAGGGTGTCATTGACGCTGGCCCGGGCCCGTAGCGAGGTGCCGACCTCAGGCTTCCGTCACCGGCAAGCCCGACAACGGGTGATCTCGATCCGGTTGCACGGGTGGGCCTTCGGCGATCCGTCGAGATCATCGCCGAATCCATTCGGTGATCGCCACGGCCCCGGCTGCGCCGATCACCGCTGCCGCTAGTACGAGCCGGGACAACCGCGGCATCCGTCCGACCGTCCGGACGCGCTGATCACCGCCCGCGCGGCAGGTCGATTGGTCGAGTCTGCGCAGAATCTTCGACTCCAGCGTCGGCGGCGGATTCACCGCGTCGATCACGGTCAGCGCCGCCAACGTCTCTTCCACCCGGCGCACGGTGGCGGCGAAGGCCGCGGCGGTCACGGAATCGGATTTCGCCACACGGTTTTCGATGCTGCGGCGTTCGATATCGGCCACCGCGTCCATCGCGTACGGATACGCCAGGTCGAGCAGGTCCACGTGCGGCCGCACGGATTCGGTCATCGCTGATCACTTCCTGTCAGACAGCTTCAGAGCCGATCGAGCCCGTCCGAGATGCGGCCTGTGACAGTGGTAATGGAACATCGAGATCGTTCGACGATCTCTCCGCAGGTTGCTCCTGGCGTGGAACCGATCCGTCGTTGGACCGTCACCCGCCCGGCACTCGGGTGGAACGGGCACATCGTCGGCCCCGATCCACCCGGTGCCTGCGGGCGGCCGGATCGGCGAGAGCGCCGGACCAGCCGTCATGCCTTCGATTTTACCTGCATGACTTGATTTCGCGGCGCTCCACCCGGCGGATTGGGGCTCGTGGCACATTCCCTGTCTCGGCTTGCCGCCGGTGCGGATCGTGTCAGCCCGCAAAGGACACTGTCGGGGCTCTCGATCGTAAGGTGTCCGCGACGATCGACAAACAGATCCGGATCTGCGGCCCGTGCCCGATCAGAGGGCCGATCTCGTCCAGCCATGAGGTGCGGATTCGGCGGCCACACCATGTGGTCGGTCGGCCAGCCCCTTCCGACGTGCGAAATCGGCACGGAACGACGCCATTCCGCGCCGGACCAGGAAAACCAGCTGCCGACACGGCGAATTCTCGGATACTCCGCCGTCGGGCGCGGGATCGCGGTGCCGCGCACGACCGTCATGTTGCCGCGCGAGGAACAATGCTTGGTCGGGGCGGTCGCGAGACCGTGGCCGACGATTCTGGTCGGACGACTCGCGCACCGACCGTTTGTGCTCGGCGTCGATCGCTCCGACCGGCCAGTGCACTCCGCGATACGAACAGACCACTGTGAGTTCCGCCCTACCTTCACCGAACACGGTTCGGGTGGTGTCTGATACAGATCGCAACACGCACGGTCGGCCGTGCTCGGGGGGTGAGCCGTGCACGGCGCCGACCTTTCGGGCGCCGGTCCCGACCATCGGTCAGGCTGCCGTGCGGTGCGGTCGTTGCTCGAGTGCTTGTTCGCGCAGTTTGGTCAAGGTGCGCGACAGAATACGGGAGACATGCATCTGCGAGACGCCGATGCGTTCGGCGATCTGGCCTTGGGTCAAAGATTCGAAGAACCGCATCACCAGCACGTCGCGTTCCAGCGCGGGGAGGGCGGCGATCAGCGGTCGCACCGCCATCGCGTCCTCGGTCAGCTGATAGCACGGTTCCTCGGCGCCCAGCCGCGAGGACAACGCGGCGCCCCCCTCATCGTCGTCGACGAACACAGCATCCAGGGAGTTGGTGTTGTAGGCGTTGGCCGCCAGCAGTCCCCGCGTCACTTCCGGGAGATCCACCTGCAGTTCGGCCGCGATCTCCCGCGCTTTCGGCATCCGGCCCAGCTGCTGCGCCAGCCGTTCGACAGCCGGACCGATCCGGGCGTGGGTTTCTTTCGCCCGCCGCGGTACCCGCACACTCCAGGCACGGTCACGGAAGTGTCGGCGCACTTCGCCCATGATGGTCGGCACCGCGAACGCCAGAAACGACGCCTGCCGGTGCACATCGAACCGGTCGACCGCGTGCAGCAGACCAACGCACGCGACCTGTTGCAGGTCGTCATTGGGTTCGCCGCGGCCGGCGAACCGGCGGGCGATGTGCTCGGCCAGCGGCAGGCACAACCGGATGATCTCCGCACGCAGGTCGTGGCGGTGCGGATCGGCGGCCTCGAGGGCGGCCAGCTTGTCGAACCAAGGCTCGATGTTCTCGTAGCTGTCGCGGCCGCGACGAGAAGGGATGGATCGGTTCGTCAGGTTCGGTTCGTTCATCACGAAGTCCTACGCTGTGTCGACGCCAATTCTTCGGTAATAGCCAGGACGCCGGAAATTAAACCGGATCCACCAATCAACAATCGGATCAGCTTCTCGTCCTACCGGATAATCACTGCCGACCAGCATGAATGCCGCGCGCGACCATGTAAAACTGATCAATGTCTAGATCAGCTAGCCGACCAGCCGCCGATGATGCGCTTGCATAAATCGCGATGGCCACCGACAAAACCGCGAGCATAACCCTCTACTGATTCCATCGCCAATCGACCGGACCTACCTACGGCCAGCTGTACACAATGCGAAGAAACAGGCATCAATAGCTCTTTCGCGATGAAACAAGAAAAACCCCGCGGACTGGGCCGAAATGACCCTCGGCGGCGCATCTGTCGGATTTGCACTATTCCCTGGTAAGCAGCGTCGGCGTTCGCGGCCGGGTAGTTGTCGACGCCGCAGAGCCGACCGCGGCATCGGCGGCTCCGCCACGACCCTCGCCACCCACGCCGGTGGTGGGAAGGAGAGAAGACTGACTGTGTGCGAGAAGACGAGGTTCAACTGATCGTGGTGGATGCGGCGAATGTCGTCGGCTCGAGGCCCGATGGCTGGTGGCGCGATCGTGTCGGCGCGACCCGGCGATTGCTCGAGCAACTCGCTACCTCGGGAGCAGGCCTTGGACGACCGGTCGAGGTGGTTGTGGTGCTGGAGGGCGCGGCGAAGGCCGCGCTCACCGATGAGACGAAGCCGGACTTCGAAAACCTGCGGGTGCTACTGGCCGACGGTTCGGGAGATGACGCTGTGGTCGGTGCCGTAGCAGCAGCCGCCGAGCAATACGGAAACCGATCGATCACCGTGGTGACGGCGGATCGTGAACTCCGCGCCCGGGTCGAAGCGATCGGGGCCGACACCGCCGGTCCTCGCTGGTTACTGGCCCGCATCGACTCATAGTGAACTCGGTCCGTACCCTCCGATGTGCATCGGCGCCGTCGGACCTCGATCATTTCGACAACGGTCACGCGAGCGTCGAACCGCTATGGTCGAGCGTTGAGGATGAAAGGATATCGCTATGGGCGCCATAGTAGTTCACGAGTTCATCGCACTCGACGGAGTGTTCGAGGATCCGTCCTGGACCTTCGAGTACGGCTTCGATCCCAAGATGGGCGAAACCCTCGGCGCGATCACGGCCGAGTCGAAGGCGATCCTGCTCGGCCGGACGACCTTCGAGATGTTCGCACCAGCCTGGTCGACCCGCGCGGCCGAGGACGATCCTGGTGCGCCGTTTTTCAACGACACGATGAAATACATCGTCGGCGCGCGGGAGCCTCAGGTGGAATGGGCCAACAGCACCCGCCTGGGCCCGTACGACCCGGACGTCATCCGAAAACTCAAGGACGACACCGACGGCAGCATCTACATCAGCGGCAGCGGCACGCTCGTCCGGGCTCTGCTGGCGGACGGCCTGGTCGACAATTTGCACCTGTTCGTGTACCCGATCGCACTCGGCAAGGGCAAGCGGTTGTGGCGCGACGGCGTCGACGCGACCAAACTCGCGCTCGTGCGGTGTGAGGTCTACGACAACGGGGTCGTTCACCTGGACTACGGCCCAGCCGCAACCTGATCTGATAACAGCCCGCCGTCGGCCGGACGCCCGCGAGTGTGACGCGGGTGATTGCCGAGACTGTGCCGATGGATGCCGGACGGATCGGCTCGACACCATGGCGCGCGCCATGGTGTCGAGCCCGTCCGAGTGGTGCCGCTGATCAACTCGTGCGGTTCCACGCCGGTAGGTGCCGACTGCCTACGACGTCCGGTCGCCGCGAACGCGGCAATCGAGGGTGTGATGGTCAACTTGCGGTAGCCCGACTGCGGGGACTGATCCGCGTTCGGCAATCCACCCCCACCTCGACAAACCCAGACGTCTTTTCTGGCCCGGAGAAAAACATCCAGTTGGTTTTGAACCGTTTCGTCGTGGGTGCCGTAGGTCTGAGGTATAAGCCGACGAACTGGTTGGTCCAGACGAGTCTGGAGAGCGTGTTATGGCCGAACAGCAACCGCAGTTCGCTGTGTTCGGCGGCCTTGGTGGTGCTCGGATCCCCGCCGACCCGACCGCGGAGACCGCAACCGGCCTGCTTCATCCGCAGGGCGGCCCGGGCGCCGTCCGGACCACCGAACGTCTCGTGATCCCATACCACGTCTACACCCGGCTCGCCGGCCGCACGTCGGACAGCCGATCCGCCCGCTTCGACGGTGACCTGCGCTACCTCACTGCCGATGACCAGACGGACGACACACCAGCTCGTACGCACCACGGCCGGATCAGCGGCCACGTCGCGGACCAGCACGTTCCCATCCGCCACAAACGGATGACCGAACCCGAGGCTCTCGGCGCAATCGGACACGTACTCACGAAGGATTTCGATCACGCCCCCAGCCACCTCGACCTCACCCCAGCAACGAGAAGCCGATCATGAACATTGACGGAATCATCGGGGCACGCTCTGGCATGCAACCGACCAATCTGTTCGCCGACGACCGGGCAACTCGCGAAGCCGAGCATCCCCGCGCCGCCGAACTTCGCCAGTGGACGCGGGAACACCTGTGCCGACCTCACCCGGACCTCGGCCGATCCGGCCCGGTTTGTCCCTACACCGCCCGCGCCATTGCGCATGAGTACCTCTGGGTCGCTTTCATCGAAGGCCGCCACATCGACACCGAGCACATCACCGCGGTGGTCGACGACATGAACGATCTGTTTCCCGCCTTACCACCGCAGCACAAGCCCGAAGCCAAAATAAAAGCCTTCCTCGCGGTCTTCCCCGACCTGACCGACTACGCCAACATCGACACCGTCCAGAATGACCAGAAAACACGGTTCGTCGACAAAGGACTGATGATCGGCCAGTTTTATCCGGGCTGCGCCACCCCCGGACTACACAACCCGGACTTCCACGCACTCGACGCGCCGCTGCCGCTGCTCGCCATCCGCTACATGGCGCCCACCGACTTCCCGTTCCTCAACACCCGCCACGAATGGATCGATACTTACCTCAAAATCTTCGCGCCCAGCATCCCGGGCTTCATCAGCAACTCCCTTGCCGACAAGCTCCTCGAAACACCCGCCCCCAGCGTCGGCGCCGCACGCTCAGCGTCGTCACCCGGAGCCGATTGATCACGGCCCGTGACAAGAGAAACCCCATGACAAGAGAAACGATGTAAGTGTTTGTCTTGCGTGCCGATTCGGGCGTGGCGGAAACTGCGCGTCCGTGCGCTGCGGCACGATGGTCGGATGCACATAGACCTCTCCGGACGACGCGCGTTGGTATCAGGGTCCAGTCAGGGCATCGGGTTGGCCATTGCGATAGAGCTGGCGCGGGCTGGGGCATCGGTGGTGGTCAACGGAAGAGACCGCGACAAGACCGACCGCGCCCGCGCGACCATCACGAACGAAGTGCGCGACGCCGAGGTGACCGCGGCGGCCGCCGATCCAGCCTCCGCCGACGGCGCGGAGAAGCTGCGTGAACAGGTCGACGAGCTCGACATCCTCGTCAACAACCTCGGTATCTTCGACGCCAAGCCCGTGCTCGAAATCGGGGACGACGAGGCGGCACTACTTCGAAGTCAATGTCCTGTCCGCGGTGCGCCTGATCCGAATGTACTTGCCAGGAATGATGGACCGCGGGTTCGGGCGGGTGCTGAACATCGCCAGCGATTCGGCGGTCGTGACCCCGATCGAGATGGTTCATTACGGCACAATGAAGACAGCCCTGTTGGCGGTCACCCGTGGGTACGCGAAAGCGGCGGCGGGCACCGGCGTCACGGTCAACTCGGTGATGGCCGGTCCGACACACACACCCGGCGTCGAACAATTCGTCCACGGCGACATAGATGCCATCCTCCCGTGAAAACCAACCACCGGCACCGCCATCGGTCTCCGAAGTATTCGTCCTACGGTGCGAACGACAATTGTGCGGACACAGGCGAAATCGTGGCCGCATGTCATTGAATGCGCTGGTGCGCAATGGGCTCGATCCGCCACAAAGCGATCGATGGTGTCGAATCAGCTGCCGGACAGCGCATTCGAGAAGTGATCTGGTCGGCACCGTTACCAACGGTATCGGCGCCGCAGACCTTCGTTCGGACCTGTTCGACCTCGCGGTTCGCGCCGCCTGCGGTCCTGGTGCCGAGGAAGATGGGCGACGAATGTACACGAGCAACCTCGCGGGGACGATGACCTTCGACGCTGATGGAGCGGCAATGGACGTGTACCGATCGACAGACCACGGCGGGCTGGACGTCGGAGGTCGGCTGTGACCGCGCCGGAGTCGGACCGATCCGCCGACTTGGTTCTCGCGGGCGGTGGCGCGAAAGGCGTCGGGCTGGTAGGGGCAGTCGCCGCGCTGATCGACGCCGGTTACCAGGTCCAGCGAGTGTCGGGCACCTCGGCCGGCGCGATGCTCGGGGCCATCGTCGCGGCGGCATCGCAGCGAGGGCAGCTGACGGGCGCCGAGGTCAAGGACCTGGCACTCGGTCTCGAGTACGACAAGTTTCTCGACCGTGGGCTGTTCGAGAGAATTCCTCTCGTCGGGCCGTCCTGGGCGATACTTCGCGGAAGTGGAATCTATCGAGGCGACTACGCCTACGAATGGATCGCCGCCAAGCTCCGCACGCTGGGGGTGACCACGTTCCATGACTTGCGCATCGACGACGAGACCCTGCCCGCACAACGACAGTACTCCCTGGTGGTCACGGTTACGGATGTGACGACCGGCCAGTTGGTACGACTGCCCTGGGATTACGACCGGGTCTACGGTCTCGACCCGGATACGCAACCGGTGGCAGCGGCCGTGCGCGCGTCGATGGCGATCCCGTTCTTCTTCCGACCGGTCTCGTTGACCAGTACCGCCGGGGTGACTTCGACCTTGGTCGATGGCGGGGTGCTGTCGAACTTTCCGATCGATTCTCTCGATCGGACCGACGGTCACCTGCCACGCTGGCCCACCTTCGGAATTACGGTGCTCCCTCATCTGCCGGCCGGCAATGCCACGCTGATTCCGCAACTCGGCCTGCTTCGCCGGTGCGGGGCCTCGCACCTGTTCGAGAGTGTCCTCACCACCATGCTGGTCGGCCGCGATCAGGCATATTTGAACCAGCCCTGGGTGGACGCCCGAGCGATCCGGGTGGATTCGGCCGACGTCGGCGTACTGAACTTCGACATCACCGAACAAGAGATCGAAGCGCTCTATCAGAAGGGGTATGTGGCGGCACAGCGATTCTTGTCCACCTGGAACTGGCCGGAGTACGTCGAACGCTTCCGAGTTCCGACCGGAATATGAACAGCGAACCACCGCGCTGACCCAAGCCGTCAGCGGGTTGTCGCGCTGTGCAGCCGCACGCGGATCGCCGCCACAGTCGCGTCGAGACCGACCTGATGCGAGCCCGACCAGTAGACGCGCTCGCAGTCGCGGCACTGCCGGAACGTGTCGTAGTAACGGCGGGTGAGCGGTTCCAGCCGATCGTCGACTGATGCTTCGGTGACCGCGTCGACGGCGCCGCCGCAGCGCAGGCACCGAGTGAACGGCGCGAGTCGCTCGATGAGGTCTAGACGCAGGATCACCTCGACGACCTGATCGAGCGGCCGGTCCGACCGGACATACACACCATGAGTGACATTGCGGCGCTTCAACAGTCCACGATCGCGGGTGAGCAGAATCCGATGCTCGGCCGCCGACACCTCGGCGAGTTCGGCATCACCGGCATCCCACCGGCAGTCGACGTCCAAGCCCATCAGCCGCATCATCTTGGCGAGACCGCCTAGATTGACATCGGCGACGAAGCGCGGCTCCCGGAGCGGGCGTGGGCGCACCCGGGTGATCCGTGCGATATCGAGCGTCTCGAACACCGGATACACGGTGATCCGGTCACCGGCCTGCGGGTGATGGTCGAAGCCCACCGGTTGCCCGTTGACGAGAATCAGGTCGACCTCGGTGTGTGGGATGCCGGCGGCTTCGACGATGTCCTTCACGGTCTGGTGCGGGCGGACGGGTCTGTCCGACACCGTGTACCGCTGGCCGGGCCGCAGGAAGTCGTTCAGTTCGGCGTAGACCCGGATGCCGATGTTCATTCGACGAACAGCGCCATCGCCGCGGTGAAGCCGTGCAGCGCGTTACGTCCGGCGACGGGACCGATCTCACCGGCGGCGAAGAAGCCCGCGAGCGGTATGCCGCCGAGTAAGTCGCCGATCGTGGCAGCGTCGTGATCCGCCACACCGAACATCCGCCGGCCGCGTCCGTTGCACGTGAACAGCAACGCACCTGCCGGGCGCCCCGGCAGGTCCGAACTCGCCTGCGCGAGGGCGGTTCGCAGATCTTTGTCCGCCCGGACCGCGTCGCGGACCTGGAACTGTACGGTCGTACCGACCTCGACAACCTCGCCGATCTCGATCGTGCCGCTCGACGGGTCGGCGCCGAGAAGGCCGCGAATCAGGAAGTCGCCCTGCCCCGGCGCTGCCAGATGCTCGTCCACCACAATGCCGATCTGTAGGCCGTGTGTCAGCAGTTCCTGCTGATCAGGTGGTAGCAGTTCGACGATCTCGCGCAACCGCGCGACCGGCGGCCGGCCGCCGAGTTCGGTGATCAGCGCGCCGTGTGCGCCGGTGACGATATACGGGTATCCGATCGGCCGACAGCCCTGCGAGACGATCGAGACACTGCACCGTCCGGGAAGCCGTACGCCGACCGCACCGGACGTCGACACCTCGCGATCGCAGAACAGCCTGCTGCCCGCCGGACCTCGTGCACCGCTCACCAACCCGCCCATGACGAGGGTGCCGGGCAGATCGGCGTTCAAGTGCTCGAGCAGGAGGTCGGCCGGGAAGGAGTAAGGGTCCGGCAACAACAGGTGGAAGTCGCGGGCGGCCTGGTCGAATCGATAGCCGGCCAATAGCCCACCGGTCGCCGTGCGGACGAATTCCAACTGGAATGTCTCGGCGGCGGGCAATCCGGATGCCAGCCATACCACCACCGCGGGCTCGTCCTCCATCTCACGACGACCCGCCACGACAGCCTGCGCCACACATCCGACCAGGGCGGGGACCTGGACTGCCTGGTGGACACCCGCGAGCACGGCCGAGGCCTCGTCGGTGTACGCCCGTGAGGCGAGCAGCACGCCGAGCGACACCGTCTCGCCCACGAGCTGGTCACGCGCGTGCGCTGCGGCCTCCGCGCCTGCCTGCCGCGCCTCAGGCGCGGTGGAGAGCCCGACTCCGATCCGCACCCTTCCATCGTAGCCAACCCCGGAGAAAGCATAGGTATCGTTGCCGCGCAATACATTTCAGATAGGCGCCCACCGTTTGGACCGTTTACCGCGCGACGGTCGAACCGATGACGAAGCTATGACGATCCCGCGACGGCGCCCGCCACCCAGAGTTGGCTCCAGATCAACTGGGTGCATCCGGAGGGACGACTCTTCCGGTCGAGGCCGCCCCAGCACAGGGCCTCCTTGCTGTCACCCGCTACGGCCGTCCGGGGCCCCGCCGACAGCGTTCGGGTGCATACATCCGGCGCCCACAGGAGGCCGTCGGTTCGCGGATCATGATTGAGTAGCCAGCGGGTCCTCGGGGTCAGCGGTAGTGCGGATGCCCTCCCGGATCAGCGCGATCACGGTGTCGGCGGTCCGGTCGAGGTGGCTGCGGCCGTCCGGGAGCCGAGCCTGCGGGCTGATGTAGCTGCGCGGACCGACGTGGGTGGCCGGGTCGAGCCAGTGCACCGAAATCTTCCCTTCGCGGGCGGCCCGGTTCCATCCGCTCCAGCGGACCAGCCGCCACCGCTGCGGGAAGATCCACATACCGGTGCGCTCGATCCAGTCGCTGGCAGCGGTGAGACGGTAGACGTGCTGGGCATGACTGATGTCGTTGGCGCCATTGCAAAATCCGCCGATGGTGGCGAGCCAGAGCGGGCAGCGCAGCTGAGACCACAATTCGTTCACCGCGCCGGTGGCGACCTGGGCGCCACCGCTGTAACTGAGCAGCACCACGGGGCTACCGCTGGCAGGGCGGTAGCCGGCGAGCTGGAGCTGGGCGGCGATCTGCGAGCCGACGGCGCGGTTGTACAAGGGGCGATACCGGCGGTCGGCGGCGACGAAGATCTGCATCACGTTGTGCAGAAAGAGTATCAGCCCGATACGGCGGCGCAGCCATGTCCACACCGGCCGGTCGGCGAGGGGATGAGCCAGCGGAGAGTAGGGCTGGATCTGGCCCAGCACTCTGAACTCTGGCGCTTTCCCGATCAGGCAGTCGACCAGTTGGCCGCCATCACGGGTGTCCTGGAATCGGCGTTTTCCGATGCCGTCGAGATAGACCAGGTAGGCGTCCGGAGGACGGTCCGCGTCCGCGCCCCGGGCGTAAGGCATCCGAAGGGGGAGCGCGGTGGTGGGAGTCCGCCAGCCTGCGGTATAGGCCAGCACCTCGTAACGGGCGAGCAGCGCTTCGGCGAGCAACGCCGGTCCGATCCCGACGAGCAACAGCAGCAGCGCGAACTCGATCATGGGAGTGGCTCCGCCACCCTCGTCCTGTTGAGCCTCGCGACCAGACGACGAACGCCTTCGACGGCGACGCCCAGCCCGAGTCCCGCGACAGCTGTGCAGCCGGTGGCCTCCCACCAGCCGACTCCGGCCAGCGGGGCGAGCGAGGTGGCGAGGCCGGCCCCTACGCCCGCCATCAGCAGCAGGTGTAGCAGCGGTCCGAGCAGGGGGAACGCGAGCACTGCAGCGAGGAGCAGCGGAGCGGCCAGGGCTGGTGTCCAGACCAACGCGCCCTCGACCGACGGCGAGGTGGGCAGTACCAGTTCGGCCAGGGTCCATGCGGACAGCGGCCAGAGCGCGAATACCGCGCCGTCGACGACGGCGCCCGCCAGCATCAACAAGACCGCCCGAGTTCGGGACACGCCGGACAGGCGGGCCACCACGGGCACGAAGCGCCCGGCGGCCTCGGACAGACCGGCGAGCAGTAGCAGGATCGCGACGAAGGGGGACACCGGTCAGCCCTGCGATGGCAGCTCAGGGGGTGCCACCGGGGTGGCGCCGGTCTGCCGTAGGTAGCGTTCGAGCTCGTCGGCGGCGCGGGGATAGCCGGTTGCCAGACGCTGAGCGCTCTGCAGGGTACGCACGGCGACCCGGAACCGAGGCTCAGCGAGCAGGCGCTGGGCGAGGGCGCGCACGGACTCCACGGTGACGTCCTCGGGGCGGATCGACAGGCCGGCATCGAGTTCGACGAGACGGCGAGCGACCAGCGTCTGATCGGCCCCCTGCGGGACCGCCAGCATCGGGACGCCGGCATGCAGGGCCTCGTTGACGCTGTTGACTCCGCCGTGGGTGATGAACAGCGCGGTGTGTGCCAGCACCTCCAGCTGCGGTACCGAGCGGGAGGCGATCACGTTGGCGGGCAGCGGGCCGAGTTCGGCGGGGTCGGTGTGTCCGGTGGAGATGATCACCATCCCGCCCAGTGGGGCGAGTGCGTCGGCGAAGTTACGCAGCAGCCGTGGGCCGGCGTCGAACACCGTGCCCATGGAGATGTACAGGACCGGGTCCCGCAGTCGGTCGATCGGGAACGACGAGTCAGCGGGGCGGGCGCCGATGCTCGGTCCGACGAACCGGTAGGACTGGTCGAAACTGTCGGCGTCGGGATGGAACACCCGTGAGGTGTAGACCAGGTTGAGCGGTTGGCGGATGTCTGCCAGGTCGATCGGGGACACCGCGCGCGTGTCGTAGCGGCGGCGCAGTTCCCAGCGCGACCTGAGATAGCCTCCGACGCTGCGCGGACGGGCCGCCGCTGCGGCGAGCAGGGCCCAGGAGGCGCGGGTGGGGCTGGGCACGTGCCGGTTGAACGCGAACGTGGTGAACGACGACGCCGCTGGCACGTCGAGTTCCTGGGCGGCCACCGGCCCCCACAGGCAGGCAGAGCCGTGCACGATCAGATCGGGCCGGGTGCCCCGTAGATCGGTGAGGACTCCAGGCAGCACCTGTACCGCCGTGCGCGCAAGTTGCTCCATGAGCGTGACCGCCGTCGGCGGGCCGGAAAGCGGTATCTCGTCCCCGGCGTAGAGGAACACTCGCGCACCGGTGGCCGCGATCTCCTCGGCGTACGCGGGTGTCGTGTGGTACGTAACAGAGTGGCCACGACGGACAAGCTCGGCCGCGACCGGCAGTGTCGGGTTGATGTGACCGTGCATGCCGATGTTGAGGAAGGCAACTGCGCTCATCGGCTGCCCCCTGCTGGGGAATGAGCCGGTGTCCGGCAACCTGTGGCGATCATGATTCGCCCTCACCTCCCGCGAGCGGAGCATCGCGTTCGTTCGCGCTCAGTATGCCAGCGGCGATGATCCACTCGGCCGGGGCCCTGAGCTGCGGTCGGCACCGTTGCCTTGTCGCGCACGGCGAGGTCGTCGTCCCTGGTTGCGACAGGGCAGTTTTTGCTTCGACAAACTGCTGAGCTGGGTCGGTTCATCGAAAGCGGCAGGGCCGGGCCGGCCGAGGAAATCTGGTCGGGCCGGCCGCCGTCGTTCCGGCTGGACCGAGCGGCGCGGGTGATGGCGTCGACATCGGAGCAGGTCGGAGTCCGCTGCCGGCACCGAACTACACCGCCGACACCGGGCGAGGAGCACCAGGTCGCGCGAAGTGCGCGCGCATGTCGACAACGGTCCCGGCGTCGCCGGTTTCGACATGCACCTGGCTCATGAGTCCCTGCATCAATTCGAGCCCGCGACCACGGTGGTTGTCGGGCGCGGACGTGACCGGCCGCCATCGGCCGTTGTCACTGATGGTGAGGTGCACCCCGTCCCGGATCGTCGAGGCATGGAGGCGGACGCTGCCGCCGGCCCTGCCCCGGTGGCCGTGCTCGATAGCGTTCGCGCACGCCTCGTCAGCGGCGATCAGCACAGTCCACGCGTCCTCTCCCCCGATCTCACAGCACGCCAGCCAGGTGCGCAGCGCACGGCGCACAGCAGCCAGTCGAGTTGGCTCGGCGGAAAACGTCAGCTCCAGCGGGGCGGGCGCGCGGCGACCTCGGTTCGCCATACATTGACCTCCGTTGCTTCAATAGCGCCACACGGACGAGTGCTGCGTCGACGTCGTGTGTCCAGCGGTACCCGATTCACCGCATCTCACACATTGGGCGGCCAGCCAGCCGCACAGCGGATCCGTCGGCGGCGGATCTGTCCCGCCGGACACGCGATCGCCGGTTTCCCGTGGCCTATTCCATTTCGGCGCGAGCGAACACCCGTGCCGGTCAACGCGTATGGCGGCGCGACGAGTGATCGCCTCGGACACGATGGGGTAAGTTGACCGCGGAATGCCTTATTTTCTGCGCCGTTTCGAGAGCGCAAGAGGTTCGACACGCAGCGGAGGTTGAAGTGGCGTATTACGGCCCGAGGAGCAGAAGTGGGACCGAGCGCCCGGACCGAGCGCAATCCGTATGCGGTCACGTGACCGGATGGTGCGCCGCAGCCATGGCAGGTGCGCGGTGAGTGCCGAAGGCTCACCGCGGGCGCTCGAGGTCCAGGCGCGATCGGCGGGCGACGTCCTGATCGTGACCGTACACGGCGAGATCGATATGGCATCGGCACCGCAGTTGCAGTCGGCGCTCGAGCAGGCCCTCCTCGAAACTCCGCGCACTGTTGTCGTGGACATGTCGAACGTGGGATTTCTCGGCTCCGCCGGCCTCAGCGTCCTGCTCGCGGCATCGGAGGCGACCGGGCCCGGTGGCCTACGGGTGGTACCCAGTGACGCGGCGCGACGGCCGATCGAGGTCACCGCACTGGACCGGCTGCTCACCGTATTCGACACCATCGAGGCCGCGGTGGTGGGCGAGAAGACACCGCCGAACTGAGGACGGCGCTCCTCGAACTTCTGACGTCCGGCCGGCACACGGTCGGATAGTTTCCTCCCGCGCACTCCGCAGCAAGTGTTCGATCCACAGGGTCCAGCCGCTCGGCAGGCCGGCAACCCTCCTGGCTGCTATCCCCGACGGCATGAGGCAGGCAGCCGGCACACTGTGCACACCGCGCGGTTTCAGGTGGGCAGCACCGGGTATCTGCCCGGTCGTCGACACCGTGTCGACCACAGTGCTCCGGGAGGAGGCCGTATGACAGAGAACCGCCAACACCGGCTGGTGGGGGTGTCCGCGGCGGCCGCATTGGCGGATCTCGGATTCGCCTCTGTCGCGTCCGGGGTCATCGCGCGGAGGCGGCCGGTGATGGGCTTGCTCGAGCACACCAAGGCCGATTCCCGGGTGATCGAGCGCATGCGTCAGCTGCGCCGCGAATTCGGATCCGGCCCGGTCGAACTCGTCGTGCCGGGACGTCGGATCGTGGTGGTTCTCGACCCGCAGGACGTCGGTCGGGTGTTGGCCGACTCACCGATGCCGTTTCACCCGGCCAATCGGGAGAAACGTGCCGCGCTGCGTCAGTTCCAGCCACACGGTGTGTTGTTGTCCGACGGCCCGATCCGAACCCAGCGTCGAGCCCTGAACGAAGCCGCGTTGGACACCGCCGAGCCGCTGCATCGGCTCGCCCTGCCCTTCGCCGCCATCATCGCGGACGAGGCGCGGGACCTGGTCGTGTCGGCGCTGCACCGTGGGCACATGGACGCGACGCAATTCACCGTCCAGTGGTGGCGATTGGTGCGACGACTGGTACTCGGCGACCGTGGCCGCGATGACACCACGCTCACCGACGAACTGGGGCGGCTCCGCTCGGCGGGCAATTGGTCATTCCTGGCCCCGGCGCACCGTAGGCGGCGCGACCTGTTCACCAATCGTCTGTACCGTTACGTCGAGTCCGCGCAGCCCGACAGTCTGGCCGGTGCGCTGGCCGCTGTGCCCGCGGCCGGCGCGACGGACCCGGTCGGACAGATCCCGCACTGGCTGTTCGCCTTCGATGCCGCCGGTATGGCGCTGAGCCGAGCGCTGGCAGTGTTGACCACCCATCCCGAGCAGGCCGCCCGGGCGCTGGCCGACGCCGCCGACGCGGATCGCCTCGACCTGCGCAGCTATCTGCGGGCCTGCGTGCTCGAGTCGGTGCGGCTGTGGCCGACCACACCGACGATCCTGCGCGACATCACTACCGACACACAGTGGCGTGACGACGAGGAACGCTTCACCATCGCGGCCGGTGCCGCGCTGATGATCGCGGTCCCGGCATTCCATCGAGATCCCGACCTGCTTCCCTTCGCCGACGAGTTCGTTCCGGATATCTGGCTCGACGGCCGCGCGGAGCAGTATCCGCAACTCGTCCCGTTCAGCGCGGGCCCGGCCGACTGCCCTGGCCGCAACCTCGTGCTGTTCGTCACGAGCACACTGCTCGCGCACCTGCTCACCACGGCGGAGTTCCGGCTGCGGTCTGCACCGCAGCCGGCACCGAATGCTCCGCTGCCGGTGACATTGAA
The DNA here is from genome assembly GCF_040648115.1 of Nocardia sp. NPDC049190. Lineage (NCBI taxonomy): Bacteria > Bacillati > Actinomycetota > Actinomycetes > Mycobacteriales > Nocardiaceae > Nocardia > Nocardia sp. NPDC049190. Next base: position 112,900 of record NZ_JBEZDE010000010.1, on the reverse strand, counting down.
CAACTTCGGGCTCGATTTCGTGGTCGAGCCATGCATGACACAGGCCGGTTAGCCTTCCGGTAACCCGACGAACACGGTCCGACCACCGCGGCGCGATTCGGGCGCGCCGTGCTACTGGTTGGCGCCCGCGATACCGCCGATGATGCCACCGATCACACAGCCGGGCAGGAACCCGACGATCAAGAAGAGCAGACCGATCAGCGTGCCGACGGCGCAGCCGATCAAGACACCTGCCACGGTGGTACCCGCGTCACCGATGAACTGTGGCGCACCCGGTTCCGGGACCGCGGCCCCGACCGGGGTCAATGTCAAGGTGGTCCCGGCCGCGTCGACTTCCGGCGTCACCCGAACCTGCTGACCAGCCACCGTCTGCAGTGTCGTCGGCACCGTGGCGACCACCGCACCGTCCGGTGCATGGACCGTCACCATGGCGCCCGACGTCACCGCGAACGTTCCCGAGGTCACGGTGACCGTCGCGCTCGACCGATCGGGCGCGACGGCGGCCGTGTAAGCGATACCGTGGTCGATGCCGCCGATCACCTGGTCGGACACCTCGGCCTGGCCGTAGGCGGTGGCCGCCGTGACACCGGTGGCGGCAATGGTCAGCACTGTGGTCGCCAGCAGTTTCCTGAGCTTCATGAGATTTCCCGATCATCCAGCCGATTCGATTATGTCGTTTCCCCGAGAACGGCGGTGGAGCATCCCTAATGATGCGCGCTCGACGCGCCGATGTCGAGAGCTGAAAGTATCGAATTACCTTGCAAGATCAAATATTTCGGCGTCGCCCCGAAAAGTCTGGGGTCGAATTCAGAGCTATTCCAATTCCCCTTCGGTCTCGAGATAGACCTGACGCAGTCGATCGAGTGTGGCCCGGTCGGGCTTCTCCCACAGCTTGCGCTCGGCGGCTTCGAGCAGCCGCTCGGCAATGCCGTGCAGGGCCCACGGGTTGGACTGCTCCATGAACTTGCGGTTCACGTCGTCGAAAACATAGCTTTCCGACAGCTTCTCGTACATCCAGTCGGCGATGACATTCGTCGTGGCGTCGTAGCCGAACAGGTAGTCCACGGTCGCCGCCATCTCGAAGGCGCCTTTGTAGCCATGCCTGCGCATGGCCTCCAGCCAGCGCGGGTTCACCACGCGGGCACGGAACACTCGCGAGGTCTCCTCCGAGAGCGTCCGCGTGCGCACGGCGTCGGGGCGGGTGCTGTCGCCGATGTATGCCACCGGATTCTTGCCGGTCAGCGCTCGTACGGTAGCGACCATGCCGCCGTGGAACTGGAAATAGTCGTCGGAATCGGCGATGTCGTGCTCACGTGTGTCGGTGTTCTTCGCGGCCACCGCGATTCGCCGGTAGGCGCCGCGCATGTCGTCGGCAGCGGGCGCGCCATCGAGATCGCGGCCATAGGCGTAGCCACCCCAGGTGGTGTACACCTGCGCGAGGTCATCGTCGGTGCGCCAACTCTTCGAGTCGATCAACTGCAGCAGGCCCGCGCCGTAGGTACCCGGCTTGGAGCCGAAGATGCGGGTGGTCGCTCGCCGCTGATCACCGTGCTCGGCGAGGTCGGCCTCTACGTGCGCGCGCACGTAGTTCGCATCGGCGGGCTCGTCCAGGTCGGCGACCAAGCGCACCGCGTCGTCCAACAAGGCCAGCACATGCGGGAAGGCGTCACGGAAGAAGCCGCTGATCCGTACGGTGACATCCACCCGGGGGCGGCCCAATTCCGCGAGCGACATCACTTCCAGGGTCGTGACCCGTCGGCTCGCCTCATCCCAGACCGGTCGGACACCCAGCAGCGCAAAGACTTCCGCGATGTCGTCGCCGGACGTGCGCATGGCGGAGGTACCCCACACCGAAAGGCCGACCGACCGCGGGTATTCGCCATGATCGGCCCGGTACCGGTTCAACAGCGATTCCGCCATGGCCTGGCCGGTTTCCCAGGCCAGGCGCGACGGCACAGCCTTCGGGTCGACCGAATAGAAGTTGCGGCCGGTGGGCAGCACGTTGATCAGACCGCGCAACGGCGACCCACTCGGACCCGCCGGAATGAAGCCGCCGTCCAGCGCATGCAACACTCGCTCGATCTCGACCCCGGTCTGTCGCAGCCGCGGCACCACCTCGGTGGCCGCGAATCGCAGCACCCGGCGGACCTCGGCATCAGCGGTGAGACCGTCGACCACGTCCAGCGACCAATTCGCCGCCTGCAGCCCCGAAACGAGTTCACGGGCAAGGGATTCCACGGTGTCAACCCGCTCACGCATCTCGGTTCCGGACTCGTCGAGGCCGAGCGCTTCCCGCAGGCCGGGCACGGAGCGCTCGCCGCCCCACAGTTGACGGGCACGCAACATGGCGAGCACCAAGTCGAGTTCGCTCTCGCCTGTGGGCGCCTGGCCGAGCACGTGCAGACCGTCGCGGATCTGGACGTCCTTGATCTCGCACAGCCAGCCGTCGACATGCAACAGCATGTCGTCGAAGGACTCCTCATCCGGGCGTTCGGCGAGACCGAGGTCGTGATCCATCTTCGCCGACCGCATCAGCGTCCAGATCTGCTGACGGATGGCCGGAAGTTTGGCGGGGTCGAGCGCCGAGATGTTGGCGTGCTCGTCGAGAAGTTGCTCCAGACGCGCGATGTCACCGTAGCTTTCGGCACGGGCCATCGGTGGAATCAGGTGGTCGACGAGGGTGGCGTGCGCGCGCCTTTTGGCCTGGGTTCCCTCGCCGGGGTCGTTCACCAGGAAGGGGTAGATCAGCGGCAGGTCGCCGAGTGCGGCATCGGTGCCGCAGGAGGCGGACATGCCGAGCGTCTTGCCGGGCAACCACTCCAGATTGCCGTGTTTGCCCAGGTGCACCAGCGCGTCGGCGGCGAAACCCTCCGGCGCGCTGAGCCAGCGATAGGCAGCGAGGTAGTGGTGGCTCGGCGGCAGATCCGGGTCGTGGTAGATGGCGACCGGGTTCTCGCCGAATCCGCGCGGCGGTTGCACCATCAACACGATGTTGCCGAAACGCAGTGCGGCGATGACGATCTCGCCGTTCGGATCGGCCGACCGGTCGACGTACAGCCCGCCGGGTGCCGGCCCCCACGTCTCGACGACGGCTTCGCGCAGATCTACCGGCAGGGTGTCGAACCAGGCGGCATAGGTCGCCGCGCCGATGCGGATCGGATTGCCCTCCAACTGTTCGGCGGTAAGCCAGTCCGGGTCCTGCCCGCCGGCAGCGATCAGGGCGTGCACGAGAGCATCACCGTCGCGTTCGGCCAGCCCGGGAATCTCGCCGGGTTCGCCGAGGTCATAGCCAGCGGAACGCATTTCGGTGAGTAGACGGATCGCGCTCGCCGGGGTGTCCAGGCCGACGGCGTTGCCGATCCGGGCGTGCTTGGTCGGATAGGCCGACAGCATGACAGCGACGCGCTTGCGTGCGGCAGGGATGTGACGCAGCCGGGCATAGCGGGTGGCGATGCCCGCGACCCGGGCCGCGCGTTCGGGGTCGGGGACATAGGTGGACAGGCCGTCGGCGTCGAACTCTTTGAACGAGAACGGGACGGTGATGATCCGGCCGTCGAACTCCGGCACGGCGACCTGGGTGGCGACGTCCAACGGCGACAGGCCGTCGTCATTGGCCTCCCACTGGTCCCGGCCGCTGGTCAGGCAGAGACCCTGCAGAATGGGCACGTCCAGATCGGCCAGCGCACCGACGTCCCATGCTTCGTCCTCGCCGCCCGCGGAGGCGGTGGCGGGTTTGGTACCGCCGGCGGCCAGCACGGTGACCACGAGGGCGTCCGCCTGTCGCAGCGTGGTGAGCAGTTCCGGCTCGGCGGTGCGCAGCGACGCACAGTACAGCGGCAGCGGGCGCGCGCCGGCCTGTTCGATCGCGGTGCACAGCGCATCGATGTACGCGGTATTGCCCGCGAGGTGCTGTGCACGGTAATAGATCACCGCGACCGTCGGACCCTCGACCGGCGCCACGGGCCGATCCAGCGCGCCCCAGCTCGGCAGGTGGACCGGCTGCTCGAACCCGTATCCGGTGAGCAGTACGGTGTCGGAGAGGAAGTTGTGCAACTGACGCAGATTCGCCGGGCCACCCGCAGCGAGGTAGTTGTGCGCGTCGGCCGCGACGCCCCCCGGCACGGTTGAGCACTCCATCAACTCGGCGTCCGGGGCGATCTCGCCACCGAGCGCGATCAGCGGTACGCCGCTGGCGCGCACTGCCGACAGCCCGTCTTCCCACGCCCGCTTGCCGCCGAGGATTCGCACGACCACCAGATCGGCGCCGGCGAGCACCTCCGGCAAGTCGTCGACCAGCAGACGAGCGGGGTTACCCCATCGGTAGTCGGCACCGCTGGCGCGGGCGCTCAGCAGATCGGTGTCGGACGTGGACAGCAGCAGAATCACAGGTGGCAGCCTTCCTTGGGTGACGCGCCCATCGGGGGTTCGCTGCTCGCCGGGAGGGTCTGGCTGTCTACAGTGGCGCGACCGCACCGGATTCCCACCGGTTTCCTCGTGGTCCGCCGAGCACGCCGATGCTACCTGGATACGCAGGCGAGTCGGACTGCGTATCCGCCATACCGCGCGATTCCGGTCGGCCGGCAAGTCGTCGATGATCTGCACACAGCTCGTGGGGTGGGTAGGGCCGAAGCCGGCCACCCCTGCGCAGGCGATCGCAGCGCGGCGCCACCTCCCTCAGCCAGGTCGGCCATCCCGGTTCGACACGAAATCGGTAACGGCCTGCTCCGCGACAGCCCGCGAACCAGCCCGACGTCGACAACTCGGCGTCCGGATCGTGGGGAACTCGCCGGTCGCCGTGGCCAGGGCCGGCCCAGGGGCACGTAGGCTGAGGAAGTTATGACACGACCTGCTGCCGATTCCTGTCCCGGCGTGCTCCGGTTACATGAGGCGGCCGATGGGCCATTGGCGCGGATTCGGGTGCCCGGGGGGCGAGTGGAGCCCGCGCAATGGCAGGTCCTCGCCGAGGCCGCGCACGACCTCGGCGATGGGAACATCGAGCTCACCTCACGGGGCAACGTCCAACTGCGCCGGATAGGCGATGCCGAGGCGCTGTGGGCGCGACTGGAGAGCGTCGGTCTACTGCCCAGCCGCACGCACGAGCGGGTGCGCAACATCATCGCGTCGCCACTGTCCGGACGAATCGGTGGCGTGGCGGACGTGCACGGACTGGTTCGCACGCTGGACACCGAGCTGATGGCCGCGCCTCGCCTCGCCGATCTACCCGGCCGGGCGCTGTTCACCCTCGATGACGGCCGTGGTGATGTCAGCGGACTCGGCGCCGATATCGGTGCGCATGCCCTCGGCGCGGACGAGTTCGCGCTGCTGTTGGCCGGCGAGGACAGCGGCATCCGGATCCACGCCGCCGACGTGGCCGAGGTCGTGCTCGCCGCCGCCCACGGGTTCGTGGCACTGCGCGATGACAACCCCGGCCGCTGGCGGTTGCGTGACATAGCGCACGGCAGCGAGCGTGTGGTCGATCTCCTCGGCCTGTCCCCCGGCGACGATCGTCTCGAATTCACTACCGCACAGGTTGTTCCGATCGGTTGGCTGGAGCAGGACAACGGTCTGATCAGCCTCGGCGCCGGCGTGCGCCTCGGTTCCTTACCCGCCCGTACCGCAGAGTTCCTGGCCGCCATAGAACGCCCCGTTTTCGTCACCCCGTGGCGCGGCCTGATAGCTACCGACCTCGAGGAATGGGCCGCTGAACAGGTGGTGCGCGTACTCGCGCCGATGGGTCTGGTCTTCGACGCCGATTCGCCCTGGCACCTGGTCAGCGCCTGTGCCGGACAGCCTGGCTGCGCGAAATCCCACACCGATGTCCGCGCCGACGTGACGGCGGCGATCGACTCGGGGCGTGTGCTGCCATCCGCTGACAGCACAGTCGGGGCAGACACTTCCAGCACCGAACGCACCGAGCTGAAAAATGGCGCCGACCAACGAATCCTGGACATTCCAGTGATCGCTTCGGCGGAGGTCACAGTCGCCGGTCGGCAACACTGGTCCGGCTGCGACCGCCGCTGTGGCCGCCCTCGCGGCGCGGCCACCGACGTCGTCGCGACCGACGAGGGCTATCGCATCGACTGACCGAGAGGACGCGCGCGAGTCACCATCTCCCGGCCACCGATTGCGCGTCCTCGCGGTCACCTGCACACCATTGCGCCCCAGGCCCGTATCGACACCACCTACCTCGGCACTGCGACGAATACCGCAATGTTTCCGCCGGCCACTCACCGTCGTAACTTCGCATCACGGTGCGCGTCGACTCGTCCTCGCCCCGTGGATTTCGAGGGTGCAGCACTTGACGCTGCCACCCGCCTTGAGCAGTTCCGACAGGTCGATGCCGACCGGGTTGTAGCCGCGGGCACGAAGGGCTTCGCTCAGATCGGTCGCACGGCTGCTGAGAAAGACGTTCGCACCGTCGCAGACGCCGTTCAATCCGAGCACCGCCGCATCGGCATCCGTGGCCACGATCGCGTCGGGGTAGAGCTCGGCGAGCACCGCGCGACCGTCCGCGCTGAACGCGGGCGGATAGTAGGCGACGGTCGTGGCGTCCAGCGGCAGCAGTACCGTGTCCAGGTGGTAGAAGCGCGGATCGACGAGTTCCAGGGACACCACGGGTAACTCGAAGTGACGCGACACCTCCTCATGCGCCGCACGGGAGCTGCGAAACCCCATTCCCGCCAGCAACCGGTCGCCGACCAGGAGGAAGTCGCCCTCTCCTTCGTTCAGTTCCGTGGCTCCGACCAGCCCGGCCAGGCCGTGCCGGGCGAACCAGCGGTGATAGACCGGGCCCTCGGCGGCGCGTTCGGGATGGGTGAAGCGGGCCGACATCGCGCGATCGCCCACGATCAGCCCCGCGTTCGCGGCGAACACCATGTCCGGTAGGCCGGGGATGCCGGGCACCACGTCGACCTTGTGCCCGTGCTCCTGATAGGTCGCGCGCAGGGTCTCCCATTGGTCGATGGCTCGGGCGCGGTCGACGGGCTCGTCGGGGTTCATCCAGGGATTGATCGAGTAGGAGACTTCGAAGTGGTCGGGTCGGCACATGACGAACCGTCGCGATGACGGGCGACGTGCGGCGAACTCGGCCTGGAGGGTGGCTACAGAAGTCAACGGTGCTCCCGGAGGTAGACGCGAACTTTCGGCTGCCATGACCGTAATTCGCCTACTATTGCGCAAGAAACAATGATTTGTTGCGTAGATTCCATGCAGAGCAACTGTTCATTGCGTGAACGGGAAGCGGGTGCGAAGTGGACGAGCTCGACCGACGCATTCTCGAACGACTGCTCGAGCACGCGCGCGCCTCATTCCAGGAGATCGGCGGCGCAGTCGGACTATCCGCACCGGCGGTGAAGCGCCGAGTCGACCGGCTGGTCGCGAGCAAACAGATCACCGGATTCACCGCCTTGGTCAATCCAGCTGCTCTCGGCTGGAAAACCGAGGCGTACGTCGAGGTCTACTACCGCGACAACATCTCACCCGCCGAACTCAAACGCAGCCTGGAACCGATCCCCCAGGTCGTCGGTGTGTGGACGATCGCGGGCGAGGCCGACGCCCTGGTGCACGTGATGGCCACCGACATGGCCGAGATCGAGGTGACCGTCGAACGGATCCGGGAGAACGCGCGCGTCGGACGCACCCGCAGTTCGATCGTCATGTCCCGGATCCTCGAGCGGCCGCGAACCTGATCCGGCCCGCGGCCCCGCTCATCACCGCCACCAGCATTCGACGGCCCGATCGTCCTCGCCGCTGGGGCAGCGCGGTCAGACTTCGGCGGTGTGCCAGCGAATGCCGGTCAGCTGCTGCGAACGCTCCCACAGGCGACGGCCGAGTTCTGGATCTCGGGCTGCTGCCGACAGCTGCACAGGTGTGGGATGTCCAGAACGTCCACCCCGACCGTCAGGCCCGATGTAGGAACCCCCGGTGAGATCGGGCTGGGTCGCCGCGAAAAGCTGAGGCAGAGCTCCCATCTCCGGACTCTGCGCGAAGAGTTTTCCGGAAACGCGCATAGCGACTCCCATGATCCCGCTGCCTTTGTTCTGCATCGGTGTGTTGCTGTAGCCCGGGTGCGCGAGAATGCTGGCGATCGGCGACGACGACGATTGCTCGCGCCGGGCGAGTTCCACCCCGAAGACCGCGTTGGCCAGCTTCGATGCCGAGTAGGCGGCGAGGGGCGTGTACTTGCGCGACCACGCGACATCGTCCAGATCGAGTTCGCCCTTCTCATGCATGTACGACGTCACGGTGACCACACGCGGCGCCGGCGACCGACGCAGCGCCGGTGCCAGCAGCGCCGTGAACGCGAAGTGGCCGAGATGATTCGCGGCGAAATGACGCTCTGCGCCCTGCTCGGTCACGGAGTGCTCGACCATCGAGATCCCCGCGTTGTTGATCAGCACATCGACGGACTCCGCCGCGCCGATCTCCTGCGCCGCCCGGCGGATCGAGTCCAGATTCAGCAGATCGACCCGACGCACCTCGACCTCCGCCCCGGGATGCGCCCTACGCAGCGAGGACGCCACCTCCTCTCCCCGTGCCGCGTCCCGAACGGCGAGCAATACCCGACCACCATGCGCCGCGAGTTCGCGCGCCGTCACCAGGCCGAGACCGCTGGTCGCGCCCGTCACGACGAAGGTGCGACCCTGCTGTCCGGCCATTCGGTCCGCGGTCCATCCGCCACCGCCCGGCTTGCTCGCGTTCATTCTGGAACCCGTCGTCATCTCTTGATCTCGCTTTCTCGTCGACGCGGTCTCGATCAACCCGCTTCGGCAGGTCTGGGAACCTGAAAAAGCTAAACCTTCCCACTAATGTGAAGGTCAAGCGGCGACGACGAAGTCGCCTATCGGTGCGATGGTGCGGCACACGCCGTCCGCACGCATGCCTAGTCGAGGAGAGCGATGTGAAGATCGGGGACCTGGCCGCGAAGACGGGTGTCGCGCCGCGGCTGCTTCGTTACTACGAAGAGGTCGGGATCCTGCACCCGTACCGCAGCGGCAACGGCTACCGCACCTACGGCGAGCCTGCTATCGACCGCGTACTGCAGATTCGCGAACTTCTCGACGCCGGCTTCACGACAGACATGATCCGCGAGGTTCTCCCCTGTCTCGAAGCCGCGAAGCAAGAAACACACGCTTCGTCGTGCCCGGCGACAACAGATCTGGACCGACTACGCCGTCAACTGAGCAGCCTCGAACGACGCATCGAGGTACTCCAACGCAACCGGCGCGCAATCAGGGCATATCTGCACGCATGGGAGGACGCCGGGTCCACAACGCCGACCGTCGCCGAGGGCGAGCCGGACCCGGTTGCGCAGTGAGCCGCCCAGCAAGGTGCGCCCGAGTTCGCTGCGCAGCGAAATTCAGGCAACGTCAGGACGTGACGGCCCTCCCCGGAAGAAAAGACCGAAATGAGCACGTGGACGCTCGGGGACATCACGATCACGAAGATCACCGAACTGGAGTCGATCGGCAACACCGAGTTGATGCTCCCGCAGGCCACTCCGGAGGCCGTGCGGCGACTGCCTTGGCTATATCCGCACTTCGCCACCGAACAAGGCCTGCTGAGGACCAGCATTCATTCCTTTGTCGTGATGACACCGACGCGTCGGATCATCGCCGACACGGGGCTGGGCAATGGCAAGCAAGGACGTCCTGTGCCAGCGTGGAACGGGCTCGACGGCAGGTATCTGCATGATCTGACGGAAACCGCATCCCCTCCCGAAGCCATCGACATCGTGCTGTGCACCCACCTGCACGTCGACCACGCGGGCTGGGACACCAGAATGGTCAACGGCACATGGGTTCCCACCTTCCCCAACGCCCGGCACCTTTTCGCCCGGACCGAGTTCGCGCACGCTCAGGAAGCGGGAGGGCAGGGAACATCGGAGCTCTTCGCCGACTCCGTGAGTCCACTGATCGAGGCCGGGCTGATCGATCTGGTTGCGACCGACGAGCAGATCACGCCTGAGGTCCGGCTCGTCCCCACACTGGGCCACACCCCCGGCCACACGAGCGTACTGCTCGAGTCGCGGGGTGAACACGCGCTCATCACCGGGGATTTCATCCATCATCCCGTCCAGTTCACACATCCCGAGTGGGTCTCCGGCGGGGACCACGACCCGGTGCAGGCCGTCGAAACCAGGCGCTCGATGCTCGACGAACTCGCCCGCACCCGCGCCCTCCTCATCGGCACGCACTTCTCAGGACCGACGGCGGGCCACGTGGCGCCGACTGGTGACGGCGGGTACGAACTGGAGAGTTGAGTGGTTCCGGAGAGTGCGGCCGGCCGGGTCGACATCCACGAGGGTTGGTCGGCTGTACCGGCATAGACATCGGACCGACCGCGGGCGCACCAGGCGGTGATCGCCCGGACGCGGTTCGATGCGCCCGTGAGGATGCCGACTGCGTGGTGCGGAAGCCACCTCCACCGCCAGCACAGCGGCCCCGGACGACATACGTTGTCGGCCCTGCGTCGCCGCACCGGCCGAGCCCACGATCGGCACGAGGACTGACTCACTAGGGTGGACCGCATGCCCGACGTACGTACCAGCTACCTGACCGACGGAGCCGAGATCTACCGGCGCTCGTTCGCGACGATCCGTGCCGAAGCCGATCTGAGTGGTTTTCCCCCGGACGTGGCGCAGGTGGTCGTGCGGATGATCCACGGCTGCGGCCAGGTGGATCTCGCGACGGACATCGCGTTCTCGCCCGGGGTCGTGGCTTCTGCGCGGACGGCGCTGCGGGCGGGAGCACCGATTCTGTGCGACGCGACCATGGTCGCCTCGGGGGTGACTCGCCGACGACTACCGGCCGACAACGACGTGATCTGCACCCTCGCCGATCCGCGGGTGCCGGAACTGGCGGCGGCCACGGGGACTACCCGTTCCGCCGCCGCGCTCGAACTGTGGCGCGACCGACTCGACGGCGCGGTCGTCGCTATCGGCAACGCCCCGACGGCCTTGTTCCACCTGCTCGACCTCCTCGACGCCGGAGCGCCCCGTCCCGCGGCCGTGCTCGGCATCCCGGTCGGGTTCGTCGGCGCCGCTGAATCCAAGGACGCGCTGATCGGTTACGGCGACGTCGAGTACCTCACGGTCCGCGGCAGACGAGGCGGCAGCGGCATCACCGCGTCAGCGCTGAATGCGATTGCGAGCGAACAGGAATGAGTACTGCCGCGCCGGGCAAACTCTGGGGCGTCGGGCTCGGCCCCGGCGATCCCGAGCTGGTTTCGGTCAAGGCGGCCAGGGTGATCGGCGCTGCCGATGTCATCGCGTTCCACAGCGCACGCCACGGTCGTAGTATCTCCCGCCGCATCGCCGCACCATATATGCGCCCCGGCCAGCTGGAGGAGCACCTCGTCTACCCGGTGACCACCGAGACCACCGACCATCCCGGCGGCTACCAGGGCGCGATCGACGAATTCTACGAGCATGCCGCCCAGCGTCTCGCCCGCCACCTGGCAGCGGGCCGTTCGGTCGCGCTACTGGCCGCGGGCGATCCGCTGTTCTACAGCTCGTACATGCACATGCACCGTCGCCTGGCCGACCGCTTCGAAGTCGAGATCATCCCCGGCATCACCTCGGTGAGCGCGGCTTCGGCCGCATTGGGCACACCGCTGGTCGAGGGCGATCAGGTGCTGACGATTCTGCCCGGCACCATGCCGGTCGATGAGCTCTCCCGGCGATTGCGGGATACCGACGCTGCCGCGATCATGAAACTCGGTCGCACTTATCCTGCTGTACACCAGGCACTGTCGAACTCCGACCGACTCGCCGACGCGTACTACGTCGAACGCGCGAGCACGACCGAGCAGCGAGTACTGCACGCCGACTCGGTCGACGCTGCCGAGGTGCCCTACTTCGCCATTACCCTGGTGCCCGGCCCGGAGCCGACCACCCCGCCCCCCTGGGTGAACACGAGTTGGGATGCCGGTCGACGCGTCCACGCCGCGCACACGGCGCAGCACGCGGACGTCGGCGAGGTGGTCGTGGTCGGCCTCGGCCCCGGTGCGCCGGAGTGGACCACCGACGAAGTACGCGCCGCCTTGGATGAGGCCACCGATCTGGTGGGCTATACCAGTTATCTGAACCGGGTTCCGGAGCGACCGGGCCAGCACCGGCACGCCACCGACAATCGCGTGGAGTCCGAGCGCGCCGCTATGGCCCTGGACCTGGCCAAGCGAGGCGCACGGGTAGCGGTCGTCTCGTCGGGCGACCCGGGGGTTTTCGCGATGGCGGCGGCGGTGCTGGAGGAATCCGCGGATCCGCAATGGCGCGGGGTGTCGGTTCGCGTACTTCCCGGGCTCACCGCGGCCAACGCCGTCGCGAGCCGCGTCGGCGCTCCGCTCGGACACGACTACGCGATGATCTCGCTGTCGGATCGACTCAAACCATGGGAGGTTGTCGCGCAACGCCTTTCCGCCGTCGCGGCGGCCGACATGGCGATCGCGGTCTACAATCCCGCTTCGTCACAACGCACCTGGCAGGTGGGCGCGATGCGGGACCTGTTGCTGGAATATCGCAAGTCCGACACACCGGTGGTGCTCGGGCGCGATGTCGGCGGGCCCGCCGAGACGGTCCGAGTGGTGACACTAGGCGATCTCGACCCCGCGGATGTGGACATGCGGACGCTGATGATCATCGGCGCCTCCACCACTGTCGCGCTCGAGTCCGACCAGGGCACCCGGGTCTACACCTCCCGGCGGTACGGTCGCGTACGCGAGGCGACGGGCGACGGCACGTAGGATCGCGTGACAACCGGAGATCGGTGGGACCTCAGCGACGGCGGGGTATGCCCCAGACGCTCGCCCGTCTCCACCGGCCGGTCGGCTACCCATAATTGACCCAGTGGGTATAACATTCCACTATGGAATGTTGAGACCGGAGGGAGCTGGCGTTGACGAACACCGCGACCACGCGCAAGCCGTTGAACTCCACGGCAGCGTCGTTGCTCGGATTTCTCCACGAAGGCCCCATGTCGGGATGGGATCTGGTGGCCGAAGCGCAGGACCGCATCGGCGATTTCTGGACGATTACGCAGAGTCAGGTCTATCGCGAGCTCGGGTCGATGGACGCGGCGGGGCTCGTCCAGAAAGGCGAGACCGGAGCTCGGGAACGGACGCCCTATCACATCACCGACGCAGGACGGGAAGAATTCCTGGAATGGATCGCACGCGATCCCGGCGGCGAAACGATCCGGGTGCCGCTGTTGCTCACTCTCTCCTTCGGTGAGCACCTCGATCGCAATCGGCTCGAACACATCGTCGCGACCAATCGCGAGATCCACCAGGGCCGGCTCACGAAGTACCTCGCCGAGGATCCGGCGACGATGTCGTCATTCGCGCGAGCGACGCTGGACTTCGGCATCCGCTATGAGCGGGCCGTGCTCGAGTGGTTCGACCATCTGCCGGAGCTGCTCGGCGTCGCCTGGTCACCCGCACCGTGACAGACACGCGTACGCGGTCGGAAGCTGTCGGTCACTCCCGTCGTTCGCCGCTGGCCGCGACTGCGGCAGCGCGTAGCCAATCCCAAGCTTGTGCAACGGTTTCCACCAGCACAGCGCACTCGGGGAACTCCGGACGATCGATGACCACGACCGGAATACCCGCCGCACGTGCGGCAATCAGTTTGGCGTCGGTCTGGTCGCCACCGCTGTCCTTGCTGACCAGCACATCGATCCGGTGCTGCGCGATCAGCCGCGACTCGCCCTCAACGGTGAAAGGGCCGCGAGCCAGCAGCATTTCGTGATTCGGCGGCAGCGGGCCTTCGGGTGGATCGATCGCGCGGATCAGGAACCATTGTCCGCCCAGACCAGCGAAAGCCCGCACACCTTGGCGGCCGATGGTGAGGAAAACACGTTCACCGAGTGTGGTGACCGCCTGTGCGGCGGCGGCGAGATCCGGAACGCGAACCCACCGGTCGCCCATCTGCCGCGACCAGCTCGGCCGACGCAGACATACCAGCGGCACGCCCGAATCTCTGACGGCCGCAGCCGCGTTGGCGCTGATTGCGGCCGCGAACGGATGGGTGGCGTCGACTACGGCATCGATGCCGTTGGCCACCACCCAGTCACGCAGCCCCTCAGCGCCGCCGAAGCCACCGATCCGGACCGCTCCCTCGGGCAGCAGAGGCGTACGCACACGTCCGGCGAGCGAGGAAACGATCTCGAATCCTCGCTCGCCGGAAGCGATGTGGGCGAGTTCCCTGGCTTCCCGGGTGCCGCCCAGAATCAGAATTCTCAGGGTTGTCCGCTGAAGTAGGCGATGCCCGCGTTCAGCAGCGACGGTCCGCCCGCGACGGCGAGACCGACGAGTGCGCCGAGTACCGCGCCGGGCAGGATGCCGACCCCGAAGAACAGGATGCCGATGGCGGCGCCGATCAGCCCGCCGACCGCGGCACCGAGCGAAGCGCGCTGCAACTCGGCGAAAAACCACTCCTGCGCGCCGACGAACTCGGCGGCGACCGGTGCGTTCGCGGTCGGCGCCACCTGCGGGGTCAAGGTCAGCTGCTTGCCCTCGTCGGCGATGTTCGCGGCGATCTGGACCGGCTGCCCCTTGGCCGTCGCGGTGAGCGGAATCGTGGTGACCGTGTCACCCGTGGAATTCTTCAGGCTGACCGACTGCTGGTCGGAATCCAGGCTGAACGTGCCGCCGGTCACGCTGGTGACCAGGGACTTACCCGCGTTGGCGATCTGCAGCAGGTACCCAACGCCCTGGTCGGTTCCCGTGACCGTGGGCGAGGCGGCGGCCTGGTCCTGCGCCGCGGGCGGCGCGGGCGCGGGCGCGGCGTAAGCGGTGCCGGCGGTGACGCCGGTTGCGGCAGCGGCCATCAGTGCGGTCGCGGCGAACTTCTTGTATCGCATCTATCTCTCCGTCAGAAACCGTTATTCCGATCATGCTCGAAACTCGGCCCCGACCCTACCGCGTGACCGGCAACACGTTCCCGATTCGGCGGAGAAATCTGGACCGATCGGGCGGCCGACTTCACCACCGACCACTGTGTCACCGGGAGTTGAGGCCGCCAAGCCGTCGAGGATCCGAGCGGCTCGGCACGGTAGATCTGGAACTTTCGCAGCTCACCGCCCTGCGCGGCGGCCCAGGTCAGCAGGAGCGATTCCGACTCGGCGGTCACCGCGTTCGCCACGAGCCGGCCGCCCGGTCGCAGCTGCGCCCAGCATGTCCCGAGAAGACCATCCTGCGTGAGTCCACCACCGACGAAAATTGCCTCCGGAGAAGCGATCTCAGCGTGACCGACCTCCTCGAACAGCTCACCGCGCACCACGATGTGCCCGACTCCGAGCGCGGCGGCGTTGTCGGCGATCTGCCGCCGTCGGCGCTCGAGCCGCTCGAAGGTCACGGCGCGGTTGCCTGGATGCGCGCGGCACCATTCGATCGCGATACTGCCCGAGCCGCCCCCGACGTCCCACAGCAGTTCTCCCGGAGCCGGGGCCAGCGCCGCCAGCGTCAGTGCGCGGACCTCCCGCTTGGTGAGCTGCCCATCGCCGCCGAACAACTGGTCCGGTAGGCCGGGCAACCGCGTGGCGCGCACCTGATCCGCGTCGGCCACGCAGCTGATCGCGACGATGTTCAGCGGGTCACCGGCTGGGCGCTGCCACCGCTGCGCGACGCCGGTACCGATCTGTTCGGCGGGTCCGCCGAGTTGCTCGAGGACAGTCAGTTCGGACGCGCCGAAACCATGGCCTCTCAACAACTCCGCCAACTGCCCTGGTGTGTGCTCGTCGGCGCTGAGCACCAAAAGACGCCCGCGGTCCACCAACTCGGGCAGCACGGCCGACAGCGCACGTCCCACCACACTCACCACCGGCGTGTCGGCCAGCGACCACCCGAGTCGCGCGCAGGCCAGCGACGCGGACGACGGCTGCGGCAGCACCTGCAGCGCCCGCGGCCCGAAGAGTCGGGCCAGGGTGACGCCGATGCCGAAGAACATCGGATCACCGCTGGCCAAGACGCATAGCCGCACCCCGACATACGACTCGAGCAGCCCGGGCAGCGCCGGGAGCAACGGCGACGGCCACGTCACCCGTTTGCCCGCGGCCGTTTCCGGCACCAGCGCGAGCTGTCGTGCGGAACCGAACACCACCGCGGCGGCGCCGATGGCTTCCCGCGCGGGACGGCCGAGACCGTCCCACCCATCGGCGCCGATCCCGACGACCGCGATCCTGGGTCCGGTCCACGACACAGCAGAGCTCGTCACCGCGGCATCCGACGCCAAATCGGTTGGGGCAGTAGGCGCATCGCGAAGAATACCGGCCGCAGGATCCGGGGCACCCAGACCCGGCCCGCCCGCTTGCGCAGCCCTGCCACCGTGGCCGCGGCAACTTGGTCCGGGGTGCTGGAAAACGGCGCCGGCGACATTCCCTCGGTCATGCGGCCGATGACGAAGCCGGGGCGAACCAGCAGGAGATGTACGCCGCTGCCATGCAGCGCGTCCGCGAGTCCGCTCGCGAAACCGTCGAGGCCGGCCTTGGCCGATCCGTAGACATAGTTGGCGCGGCGGACCCGGACGCCGGCAACCGAGCTGAACACGACGATCTGCCCGTCGCCCTGGGCACGTAGCAGGTTCGTCAGGAGGGTGAGCATCCCGGCCTGCGCGACGAAATCGGTGCGCAGGATCGCCATCGCGTGAGCCGGGTCCTGTTCGGCGCGCAACTGGTCGCCGAGCACGCCGAACGCGAGTACCGCGATGCCGATCCGCCCGTGTTCGGCCACGATCTTCTCCAGCATCGCCGGATGAGCGGACGTATCGTCGGCCTCGAACTCGACAGTGTGCACCGCGGTCGCTCCGGCGCTCATGACCTCCGCGCTGTTCGGCGCCAACTCCTGGCTGCGCCGCGCGGCGAGGACCACCACCCGCCCCGGCGCCAGCCGCCGTGCGACCTCGAGCCCGATCTCGCTACGCCCCCCGAGCACCAAGACCACGCCCTCGGCCAACCCTCGCGTTCCCATATGCCCCAGTCTGTCATCGCTGCCGCGCCGCTCGACGAGTGGCACATCGCCGCGAGCGCTCCCTGGTTGTGTCACACCCGAGTGCCACTCGTCGGGGGGCGGTGGACAGTACGCGGTGGGGTGCGGACTACGGTCGAGGGATGCCGACGAGTATTGCCGAGTTGTCGCCTGGTGCCTTGGAGTTCGTGGGCGAGCGGCACCTCGCCACCCTGACGACCTTGCGCGCGGATGGAACACCACACGTCGTGGCGGTCGGGTTCACCTGGGACCAAGAGACCGGAATCGCGCGGGTGATCACCAACGACGGATCGGTGAAGGTTCGCAACGTGCGCCGCTCCGGTTACGCGGCGGTCAGTCAGGTCGACGGCATTCGCTGGATCACGCTGGAAGGCCCGGCGACCGTGCTCGACGACCCGGACGACGTCGCCACGGCGGTGCGCCGCTACGCGGGCCGCTACCGGGTGCCCCGGGAGAACCCCACCCGTGTCGTGATCGCCATCCAGGTCCGACGGGTCTTGTCCAGCAGCACCCTTACCGCTTCGGCAACCGACGGCAGTCCCGCAGGCAACGGCGCCTTTGCCTGATCCTGGGCAGACCGAGCGACCGGGCGCCTCGAGGGCTCCGGCTCGACTTATGCCGAGGCTCCCGCACGGCGAGTGTTGATGGCCGGCCGCGTCGCGACGAAGTCCCGCCACGGCCATGTCCCGGCGCACCGACAGGTCATAGAACGGTGAGTCCATGGGGGCGGTTGTTCATCGATTCGCTGCCGTCGGCGGTGACAACGACAATGTCCTCGATGCGGGCGCCCCACCGGCCACGAAAGTAGATACCGGGCTCGATGCTGAATGCCATGCCCGGCTGCAGGACCACGTCGTTACCTTCCACGATGTAGGGCTCCTCATGGACCGACAGGCCGATACCGTGGCCGGTGCGATGTACGAACTCGCGGCCGAAACCCGCCTCGGTCAACGGGTTTCGGGCGGCGGCATCTATCGCGGCGGCGGTGACTCCCGGGCGGACGGCCGCGGCCGCGGCGGCTTGGGCGCGCTCCAGTTCGGCGCACCGCGCGGCTACCTCGGCGTCCGGGTCGCCCAGCACATACGTCCGCGTCGAGTCGGAGTAGTAGCCGGGCTCGACCGGACCGCCGATGTCGATGACCACCACGTCCCCGGCCTCGATGCGCCGCTGCGACACGCCATGATGCGGATCGGCGCCATGCGGACCACTGCCCACGATGACGAACGCCGCCTCAGTGTGCCCCTCGGCCACGATGGCGGCGGCGATGTCGGCGCCGACCTCGGCTTCGGTGCGACCCACCTGCAGGAACTCACTCATCCGCGCGTGTACCCGGTCGATCGCGGCGCCCGCGCGGCGCAGCGCGTCCACCTCGGCGGCGTCCTTGATCATGCGCAGTTCGCGCAGCACCGGAGTGGCGGACACGGGTAGGCCGGTGAACGATTCCGCGAGCGGCAGCAGGTGCAGCGCGGGCATGGCGTCGGCCACGGCCACCCGGGAACCGACATGCAGCGCGGACTTCACCACGCCGTACGGGTCGGTGCCGTCGACCCAGTCCAGTACCTGCAACCCCAATTCGCCTACCGCTGAATCGTCCAGCGAGGCGAGCTCCAGTTTCGGGATCACCACCGACGGGGTCGCGCCGTCCGCGGGGATCACCAGACAGGTCAACCGCTCGAAGGACTCGGCCGCTGACCCGATCAGATAGCGCAGATCCGGCCCCGGGGTGATCAGCAAGGCGTCCAGATGAGCGGCCCGCATCAGCTCCACCGCACGCTCGACCCGAGCACCATAGACGTCCGCCGCGAACCTGGAATCTGGATGGGAGCTCATCCGTCCGACGTTACCCGTCGGCCGACCTCGGATGAACTCGAACCGTGGCAGCGCCCACTACGACGACAACAACCGCGACGACACAACCGCGCGGTCACCGCGGGTTCACACCTCGACCACCATGCGCCATCAGCACCTTCCGACCATCGTCACGCTCGTCTGACTGTCGGCGCGCCGATATCGCCATCCGTTCGTCTATCAAGACATTGCGTGCCCAGCGGGTGAATACCCCGTTGGACAGAACAGGTCGACACCGGCGTCGGTGCCGCGATCTCGCCGATGGGCCTTCCGTTCGCCGGGGTGATGTCAGAGCAGGCGAGTAGCCTCAGCCCGTGACCTCTGCTGCTGGTGGGCCCCTGTTGCTGCTGGATGGAGCCAGTCTGTGGTTCCGTGCTTTTCACGCGATTCCGGACAAGATCACCGCGCCGGACGGTAGGTCGGTGAACGCGCTACGCGGTTTCACCGACATGGTGGCGTCGCTGATCGCCAAGCACACGCCTAGCAGACTGGTGGTGTGCCTGGATCTGGACTGGCGGCCCGCCTATCGAGTCGATCTGGTGCCGTCCTACAAAGCGCACCGGCTCGACAGCACCCCGGACGCCGCGCCCGGCGCCGAGCTGGTTCCGGACACGCTGACCCCCCAGGTGGCGATGATTCTGGAGGTACTCGACGCAGCGGGCGTCGCGACCGGCGGGGCGGCCGGGCTGGAGGCCGACGACGTACTCGGCACCCTGGCCACCCGCGAACGCGACGACGCGGTCATCGTCGTCAGCGGTGACCGCGATCTGCTCCAACTCGTGCGGGACGACCCGACACCCCCGGTACGCGTGCTGTACGCGGGGCGCGGCTTGGCCAAGGCGGAGCTGTTCGGGCCGGCCGAGGTCTCCGCGAAATACGGTGTGCCACAACAGAATGCGGGTCGGGCGTATGCCGATCTGGCCACGCTGCGCGGCGACGCTTCCGATGGCCTGCCCGGTGTCGCGGGGATCGGCGAGAAATCCGCGTCGATGCTGATCTCGCGCTTCGGTTCGCTCGACGCGCTACGCGCGGCCGTGGACGACCCGGACGCCGACCTCGCCCATGGCATGCGCGCCAAACTTCGTGCCGCGGAAGACTATCTGAAGGCCGCGGCACCTGTCGTGCGGGTTGTGTGCGACGCCGACGTGGAACTGTCCCGCAGCGATGTGCTCCCGACCGAACCCGCCGACCCGGCTCGATTGCGGGACCTCGCCACCGCCTACAACGCCGAGAGTCCGATCACCCGCCTGATCTCCGCCCTGAGCACCGCACGCACCACCTGACGCCACACAGAAAACCCCATCGCGCACATCGCGATGGGGCTGCTCGATCTCGACGCCGATCTCGGCGGTGCGGCCCACACTCGCGTGGGCCGCACCGGGATGCGAGCGGACCGGGAACTAGCTGGGGCGGCCGACCTCGTAGGTGCCGTCCTCCTTGGTGATCTTGATGGTCACCTTCTTCGACTCGCCGCTGACCTTCAGGCTGCACTCGAAGGCGGCGTCGACCTTGACTTCCTGGCCGGACGGGCAGGAGACGTCGCTGACATCCTGGATGCCGTAGGAATCCGACAACACCTTCTTGACGCCGTCCTGTACCGCGGCTTGGTCGAGTTTGTCTTTGGCGGTCAGCGCCAGAACGAGGGCGACGATCGCACCGAGCACCACGACAGCGAGCACGGACAGGCCGATAACAAGGCCTTTGCCCTTTCCACCCTGCTGCGGCGGTGTCTGCTGAGCTCCCCACTGGGGCTGCTGCTGACCCCACTGCGGCTGCTGGCCTTGCTGGCCCCAGTCCTGCTGCTGGGGTTGGCCCCACTGCGGCTGACCCGGTTGGGCGGGCTGCTGACCCCACTGCGGTTGCTGCGGCTGCTGACCCCACTGCTGGTGCGGTTGCCCCCACTGTTGCTGCGGCTGTTGCTCACCCCAGTGCTGGGTCGGCTGGGCCGAAGCCGGGGACTGCGGTTGTCCACCCCATTGCTGCGCGGAGCCGGCACCGCCGGGTGCCTGCTGTCCGCCCCACTGCTGGGTGGGATCGTTGCGTCCCTCCCCAGGGTCGTTCGGTCCATAAGGGCCGCTCATCTGCTTGCCTCCACTCGCATCGTTGTACACACGGTAGCCCCCCGCGTGGGGCCCGTCGCATAACACGACTGTTCCGCCACGGTCGGTACGCGAAAGAAATCAAATCACAATCGAATCAACTGTGTTGATGTCGGCAGCGCCGGCGGCGCCTCCATGGTGACGCACGCCGACGCCGACACTGTGCTCATACCGCTCAGGCGGCGTCCACCGCGACGACACCCCGCCGGATCGCCCGCACCGCCTTGGCCGCCGTCGCCGCGATCTCGGAGTCGTCGGCGGTACTGTGAATCTGATCCAGCAGATCGATCACCTGTCTACACCAGCGCACGAAATCGCCCGCCGATAGTGGCGCGCCTTGGTCCCCGCTGGCCAGCAACGAGTCGGCCAACCCGTCCCCGCGCGCCCACTTGTAGAAGCCGGTGACGAAGCCGAGATCCGGTTCTCTGGTCGGCGGCAGTTTGTGCCGCGCTTCGTCCGACCGCAACCCGGTCCACACTCCGATCGTCGCGCCGACCGCCCGTCGGATCGGCGCCGTCGGTCCACTCGCACCGAGATATCCACCCTCTTGACGCGATTCGTACACCAGGATCGAGACCACGCTGGCCAGTTCGGCGGGGCCGAGGCCGCGCCACAGACCCTGCCGCAGGCACTCGGCGACCAACAGGTCGCTTTCGGCGTAGATACGAGCCAACCTGCGCCCGTCGGCGGTCACCTCGCTCTCGTGCACGAACCCGCGCTCCTCCAACAACCCGAGGATCCGATCGAAGGTGCGCGCCAACGAGTTGGTGGTCGCGGCAACCTTCTGGCGCATGGCCTCGGTCTCGCGCAGTAGCCGGTTGTAACGATCACCCACCCTGGCCATCTGCTCGCGGTCCGGCCTCGTATGCGCGGGATGCGCGCGCAGGCTGCGGCGCAGCGTTGCCAGCTCCCGATCGTCGGCGGCCGCCGAACGCTTGCCCCGCCGTGCCCTGCCCGGCGCCGAGATTCCGGTGCTGCGTAGCGCCGACGCCAGATCACGACGGATATGTGCGGTCCGATGATCGACCCGGCGCGGCAACCGCATATGCCCCAGCGCCTCGGCGGGCACCGGGAAGTCCGCTACCGACACCCGGCCCGCCCATTTGTCCTCGGTGAGCACCAACGGACGCGGATCCCCAGGCGTCGAATCCGGCTCGAGGATCACCGCGAGCCCGGCGCGCCGCCCGGACGGAATCGCCACCACGTCGCCACGCCGCAGCGCGACCAGGGCAGCCACTGCCGCACCCCGCCGATCGGCTCGGCCCTGCTGTGCCAACTGCCGTTCGCGCTGCTTGATCCGCTCGCGCAGTGCGAGGTATGCCAGGAAGCCGCCTTCGGCGCCGCCCAGCTCGTCGCCCAACTTGCGCAATGTGGCCTCGTTGCGCTCGATGCCACGCACCAACCCCACCACCGAGCGATCCGCCTGGAATTGGGCGAACGACCGCTCCAGCAAGGCGCGCGACTCATCGGCGCCCATCCGGTCGATCAGGTTGATCGACATGTTGTAGCCCGGACGGAAGGAGCTGCGCAGCGGATAGGTACGGGTGGAGGCCAGGCCCGCGACCGCACTGGTGTCCACCTCGGGCTGCCACAGCACCACCGCGTGGCCTTCGACATCGATGCCGCGCCGCCCCGCTCGCCCGGTCAGCTGGGTGTACTCCCCCGGTGTCAGCTCCGCGTGCGACTCGCCATTGAACTTCACCAGCCGCTCGAGCACAACGGTGCGCGCGGGCATGTTGATGCCGAGTGCCAGTGTCTCCGTGGCGAATACGGCGCGAACCAGTCCGTTGACGAACAGTTCCTCGACGGTGTGCCGGAACGCGGGCAACATGCCCGCATGATGCGCGGCCAAACCCCGCTGCAGCGCCTCGCGCCACTCCCAGTAGCCGAGCACCTCCAGATCGGCCTTGGGCAGATCACCGGTGTGCTTGTCGATGATCGCGTCGACCTCGTCGCGTTCGTCCGCGCGGCTCAAGTCCAGCCGTGAGCGTAGGCACTGCGCCAACGCTCCATCACAGCCTGCCCGGCTGAAGATGAACGTGATCGCGGGCAGCAAGCCCTCGTCGTCCAGTGTGGCCAGCACTTCGGGCCGTGGTAGCGGACGAAAATCGCGACGTGGACCACCGCGGCCGTGGCGTGGACCAGCCCAGCCGTTCATCCGGTCGGCGGCCTCGCGCTGCTGGATGAACCGCACCAGATCCTCGTCGACCAGCACCTTCTGGTCGGTGGACTTCGTGTCGAACAGATCGAACATCCGCCGCCCCACCATGACGTGCTGCCACAGCGGCACCGGCCGGGTCTCGTCGACGACCACGGCAGTGTCGCCGCGCACCGTCTCCATCCACGCGCCGAATTCCTCCGCGTTGCTGACCGTGGCCGACAGGCTGACCAGCCGGACGTCCGGCGGCAGATGCAGGATGACCTCCTCCCACACCGCCCCGCGGAATCGATCGGCGAGGTAGTGCACCTCGTCCATCACCACATACGACAACCCGCGCAACGCGTCGGAGGAGGCGTACAACATATTGCGCAGGACTTCGGTGGTCATCACGATCACCGGTGCGTCCGGGTTGATCGACTGGTCACCGGTCAGCAGGCCGACACTGTCGCGGCCGTACCGCTCGGTGAAGTCGGCGAACTTCTGGTTCGACAGCGCTTTGATCGGTGTGGTGTAGAAGCACTTTCCACCCGCCGCGAGCGCCAGATGTACCGCGAATTCACCGACAACGGTCTTGCCCGCGCCGGTCGGGGCGCATACCAGCACGCTGTGGCCATCCTCGAGCGCCTGACACGCAGTGCGCTGAAACGGATCGAGCTCGAACTTCAGCTCGATGGAGAAAGCAGCCAACTCGCCCGTCTGCGACTGGTGATCTGTCACTGTCAGAGGGTATCGGAGTAGTCCGACACCGAGCGCGGGGATTTCGTCGGCGTCGTCGTGACCGACTCCGCCGGATCGATCGGCTCGGGCTCACTCACATCGGACGCTTCCGCATCGGACAGCGCGCCCCATCCTTCCTGCTCCCTGCGGGCACGACGCACGTCGTTGATCCGGGAGAACTGAATGGCGACCTCGAACAGGACGGTCAGCGCCAGCGCGAGCGCGAGCATGGAGAAGGGGTCCTGCGGGGTGACGACGGCGGCGAAGACGAACAGGCCGAACGTGATGCCGCGCCGCCACGCCTTGAGCCGCTGGTAGGTCAGCAGCCCGACCAGGTTCAATCCGATGATCAGCAACGGGGTTTCGAAGCTGACGCCGAAGATGACGAGCAGGTTGATGATGAAGCCGAAGTACTGCGAACCACTCAGCGCAGTGATCTGAACATTGTCGCCGATGGTGAGCAGAAAGCTGAGGGCGTGCGCGATGACGATGTAGGCAAGCACCGCACCGGTCGCGAACAGCACCGTTCCGGCGGACACGAACCCGATCGCGTACTTGCGTTCCTTGGCGTACAGGCCGGGCGTGATGAACGCCCACAGTTGATACAGCCAGATCGGCGCGGCCAACACGACGCCTGCGGTCATCCCGACCTTCAGGCGCAGTGTGAACTGCTCGAACGGCGCGGTGGCCAGTAGCCGGCACTCGCCATCCGGAGTGAGCGACGCGCGTGCCGACGCGGGCAGCGAACAGTACGGCCCGCGAAGAATCTCACCGAGGCTCTCGATGCCCAAGAACGAGTGCGCATACCAGAGGAACCCGAGCACCGTGGTGACGATCACCGCGACGATCGAGATCAGCAGGCGGTAACGCAGCTCCTGCAGATGCTCGACCAACGACATGGTGCCGTCGGGATTGGTCCTGCGCTTACTGCGCCGCGGATCGAACGGGATTCGCATGGTCGGTGATAACCCCTGGGTTGACGTGCCGTGCTGACCTCGGCAACAGCGCTGAGTCCGGAGTGAGGTCCTTCCTCACCCCGTCGCGAGCTTGTCCGCTCAGACCGACTTCGGCTCGGTGCGCGGTTGCTCGGTGGCCGACGGCGTGACCTGCTGCGCGGACGGAAGCTGCGGCGTGGATTGCTGGGTCGGCGCGGTGGCGGTCGACGAGGCGCCCTCGTTCTGCATCTGGCTGACCTCGCTCTTGAAGATGCGCAAGGAGCGGCCCAGACTGCGGGCCGCGTCGGGCATCCGCTTCGCGCCGAAGAACATCACGAAAACCACCGCAATGATCAGCCAGTGCCAGATGCTCAGACTGCCCATAATTACCTCCCAAGACTGTGATGATTCGATGCTACCGGACCGTGACGTGCGCGAACGCTGCCGTCACTGCTTGTTTGCCGGGCGTTCGACCGCGCCGCCTGCCGCGGCGGCGCGCAGTTCGGTGAGCAGTTGCGGCCCGGTCCAGCTCCGCCGATCACCCTGTTCGGCGGCCACGATCAACTCGATCAGCCGCTGGTTCACCGGTGTCGCGACCCCGACCATCGCACCCAGGCCGACGATCTCGCCACACAGCCAGGAGATTTCGGTCTTGCGACCGAGGTGCAGATCGTCCGCCATGGAGGAGCGTGCCTCCGGATCGATGGCGAGGACCCGCCCGGACACCCGCCGGAACAAGCCGTCGGGGGCGGTCAGCAGCGCCGCCATCACCCGCGGCGGCAGCGGTGTCAGCCTGGCCGGGCGAATTCGCGCCTTGTTCATCACCGCCAGCGCTTCACGCTGGGTCAGCGCGAGACAGCGACGGTAGTCGCGATCGGCGAGTTCCGCACGCAGCGGCCGCCCGGACAACGCGTTGATCGGGTTGTTGAGGTTGAGCAACAGCTTCGCCCACTGCACCCGACGCAGGTCGGGATACCGGCGCAACCCGAGTCCGGCCTGCTCGAAGACATCGACGAACGGCGCGAGCGCGGGATCGTCCTGGACCGCGAGCTTGCCCTCGGTGCCGCGATGGAAGCGGCCGTCGGGATGGTGCACGACATTGAACATCACCATGCCCGCCAAAACCACACAGTTCGGCAGGATCTCCCGGATCACACTGTCGTTGCCGATACCGTTCTGCAAACTCAGCACCACGGTGCCCGGCCGGATCTTGCCGCCGAGCGGGCGGACCGCATCCGCGGTCGCCGCCGATTTCACTGTGACCAGCACCAGGTCCGCCGATCCGACATCCTCCGGCTCGGTGGCGACGTGGAACTCGTCGGCGGCCAAGACATCGTCACCGCCATCGAGGTCGGTCAGTCGCAGCCCCGAGGAGGTGATCTCGTCCAGCAACCATGCTCGACCGACCAACGTGACGTCCGCTCCAGCCACCCCCAGCTTGCCGCCGACGAAGGTGCCGATACTGCCCGCTCCGACCACGAGCACGCGATTCTTCACGCCGTTCCAGCCTCCGACATTCGAGAGAACACCTTCGTTCGGGCCGAGCCGTCACCGGGAGGCCGACTACTCCGCATCGATCCTCCAGTGTGTATTGCGACGTCCGGTCCGCGGCGTAACGGCGCTGTTGGGTCGTCCCTCATCGAGCCTCCGGGTATCCGGCTTCCTCGTAGGCGGCCAGGGCGGCGTTCGAGCGTTCCCGCACCGCGGCGACCAGTTCCGGCGGTCCGAGGACCGTGACGCCGGCGCCGAAGCCGAGCAGCAGCCGCGCCATCCAGTCCAGGGTGGCGAACCGCATGGTCGCCTCCAGACTGCCATCGAGATGCACCGCGAGGCGATGCATTGGATACTGATCGAGTACCCAAGCGTAGTCGGCGTGAATTCGCAAGCGCGCCAAAGGAACCGCCGGGTCGTCCTGGAACAGGTCGAGCCCAGCTTCCGCTTCCGTGGCGTGCTCGGGCGGCCGGGCCTGTTCGTCCAGCTCGACCGCGGCCTCGATCCGGTCGAAACGGAACAGCCGGACGCCCTCGGCCTGCCTGCACCACGCCTGCAGATAGCTGTTGTTGTCCACCAGGACGATACGGATCGGGTCGACCACCCGTTCGGAGACCACGTCGCGGCTGGCGGAGTAGTACACCAGGCGCAGCGCGCGCCCGCCCGCCAGCGCCGACCGCACGGTGGCCACGGCGGGCGCCTCCCGTGGCGGCGTGCGAGCCTCGCCCGCCTCGCCGGCCCGGGGCGCCCCGCCCGCGATCGCCGATTCGATCTTGGCGATGGCCGCGTGCGCCGCGGTCGGGTCGACCATGCCTGGCATGTCCACGATCGAACGCAGTGCGACCAGCAGTGCGGTCGCCTCGGTGGAGGTCAGCCGCAGCGGCCGGTCGATTCCGGCGGAGAAGGTGACCTCGATGCTCTCCTCGGAGAACGACAGGTCGATCAAGTCGCCAGGACCATATCCGGGCAGCCCACACATCCACAGCTGATTCAGGTCGCTCATCAGCTGCTTGGTGGTCACGCCCAGGTCGGCGGCGGCATCGGCGGCGCTGATGCCGGGGTGCGCGATGAAGTACGGGATCATGTTGAGCAGCCGCGACAGACGCACCGAGAGCCTCGAGCTCACCGCGTCACCTCGCCCACCGCACCTGATGCCCCCGCGCTCATGCCTGCTCCTCGCGCGCACCCGGCTCCCCGAACGCCCGCGCCGGGCGGCTGTGTCGATCGCCGCTCGCTCATGCCCGGACCTCGGTATGGTCGAACACCGAGCGCAGCCGAGCGATGACATCGGTCCTGAGTTCCTCGGGCGCGAGCACCACCGCATCCGGACCGAGACCGGTGATGAGCCGGGCCACCCAATCCCACGAGCGAACCGGCAGTTCCACCACGGCGCCCGCGCGCCGACCGATCGTGCGTGCACCGGTCACCTGGCCGAGCCTGCGGATCTCCCGGCCTCGTCCGTCGGCGATCCACACCGTAGCCGAGCCGCTGACCGGCGCCGAACTGGTGACGCGGTCGACAATCGCGCGAAGATCCCCGTGCGGTTTGTGCACCGCGTTGCGCGGCCCGTAGGCGGTCACATCGTCACCGATCCGGGACAGGCGGAAACTACGCACCGCGTCCCGATCCCGGTCGTGTCCGACCAGGTACCAGCGGCCGTGATGGGTGACCACGCCCCATGGCTCGACATCGCGCATCAGGTAGGGGGCATTGATCGCACCACGATGCTCGAACCGGACCGCCTGGCCTGCGTCGATCGCTGCCAGTAGTTTGCCGAGCACCGGCTCCGAGCCGCGAGTGCGGGCGGGGACGGCGGGTACCGACGCGACGGCGGCATCGGTCTCCACGTGGATGCCCGCGGCGCGCAGTTTGAGCAGTGCGCCCTCCGCAGCGGCGGCCAACTCGGGCGATTCCCACATCTGCACGGCGACCGCGACAGCGGCGGCTTCCTCGTCGGTCAGGTCGATATCGGGTAGTTCGTAGGCATCCCGGTTGATCCGGTAGCCCTCGATCGTCGAGTACCGGCCCACCGGTCCGACTTCCAGCGGAATGCCCAGATCACGGAGTTCGTTCTTGTCCCGCTCGAACATCCGGCTGAACGCCTCGTCGCTGGCGGAGTCCTCGTATCCCGCGACACTGTCCCGGATCCGCTCCGCGGTCAAGAACTGACGGGTCGACAGCAGCGCGATGACCAGATTCATCAGCCGCTCGACCTTGGATATCGCCACCCGATAGAGGGTAATCGGCACCGGGCCGACACCGCGCGGCGGCGCGCGATTCATTCGGTCACGCGTGCGATGCGGGCATCATCAATACATGATCATCGCCTTCTCCGTTACTCCGATCGGCGCCGGTACCGACGTCGGGCGAGCCGTCGCCGAAGCGGTCCGCGTCGTGCGCGCCAGTGGCCTGCCCAATCACACCGACGCCATGTTCACCACCGTCGAGGGCGAATGGGACGAGGTGATGGGCGTGGTCAAGCAGGCGACCGACGCGGTCATCGCGGTGGCGCCGCGGTGCAGCCTGGTACTCAAAGCCGACATCCGGCCCGGCGTGACGGACGCGATGACCGCGAAGGTGGCGACGATCGAGCGGTACTTGGCACACGAGTAATCCGCGTCGGAACGACACCGGGCCGGTCGCTCGACCGGCCCGGAAACCCACTCACATCGACGCGATGAGACGTTCCACGCGCTCGTCGACCGAGCGGAACGGATCCTTGCACAGTACGGTGCGTTGCGCCTGATCATTGAGCTTCAGGTGCACCCAGTCGACCGTGAAGTCACGGCCCGCCTCCTGCGCGGCGGTGATGAAGTCGCCACGCAGTTTGGCGCGAGTGGTCTGCGGTGGAATGTCCACCGCGGCGTCCACCGCCTCGTCCTCGGTGACCCGTTTGGCCAGGCCCTTGCGCTGCAGCAGATCGAAGACGCCACGACCGCGCTTGATGTCGTGATAGGCGAGATCGAGCTGAGCGATCTTCGGATCGGACAATTCCATCCCGTAGCGGTCCTGATAGCGCTGGAACAGCTTGCGCTTGATCACCCAGTCGATCTCGGTGTCGACCTTGGCGAAGTCCTGCGCCTCGACCGCGTCCAGGGTGCGGCCCCACAGGTCGACCACCTGATCGATCTGGGGATCGCGGTCCCGGTTGCGCAGATGCTCCACGGCCCTGGCGTAGTACTCGCGCTGAATCTCCAGCGCGCTGGCCTGTCGCCCACCCGCCAGGCGCACCGGACGGCGCCCGGTCATGTCGTGACTGACTTCACGGATCGCGCGGATCGGGTTATCCAAGGCGAAATCGCGGAATGAGACACCTGCCTCGATCATCTCCAGCACCAGAGCGGCCGTGCCGACCTTGAGCATGGTGGTGGTCTCGGACATATTGGAGTCGCCGACGATCACATGCAGGCGGCGGTACTTCTCCGCGTCCGCGTGCGGTTCATCGCGGGTGTTGATGATCGGGCGCGAGCGGGTGGTCGCCGAGGAGACGCCCTCCCAGATGTGTTCGGCACGCTGCGACAGGCAGAAAGTCGCGGCCTTCGGCGTCTGTAGAACCTTGCCTGCGCCACAGATCAGCTGACGGGTCACCAGGAACGGCAGCAGCACGTCCGAGATCCGGGAGAACTCGCCCGCCCGGACCACGAGGAAATTCTCGTGGCAGCCGTAGGAGTTGCCCGCGGAGTCGGTGTTGTTCTTGAACAGGTAGATGTCGCCGCCGATGCCCTCTTCGGCAAGACGCTGCTCGGCGTCGATCAGCAACTCCTCGAGGACCCGCTCGCCCGCTCGGTCGTGGGTCACCAACTGCGCCAGGTTGTCGCATTCCGCGGTCGCGTACTCCGGGTGCGACCCGACATCGAGGTAGAGCCGAGCACCGTTGCGAAGGAACACGTTCGAGCTACGGCCCCAGGACACTACCCGGCGGAACAGATACCGGGCTACCTCGTCGGGGGACAGCCGACGGTGACCGTGGAAGGTGCATGTCACACCGAACTCGGTCTCGATCCCCATAATTCGTCGCTGCACACTATCGACAGTACAGCCATGTGCTGGACTTGCGTGGTGCACCGAACAACCCGGATGCCTACTTCTTTACAACGATTTGGTCCGCTTTGCCGGAATTTGCCCGGTCGAACCCGTGCTGTCGCGGAAAGAACTCGTGCTGTCACGGACAGGATGCACACGTCCGACCAGACATCCGGACCCCGCCACCGACCGCGACGGCACGGCGGCGGGGACACAGCGCCGTCGATGCGCCCTTCCCGCCGCCGTGGAACCCCTCCGCCCCGCGGCTTACTCCGACTTCGCGTCGTCCGCCGCGGATTCCTCGTTCTTCTCGTTCTTCTTCGACTTCGGTTTGCCTGCCGCCTCGGCCGGGCTCAGCAACCGCTCGAGCACGGTATTGGTGATGCGCCGGAACGCCCGGCGCGGCCGGGCCTGCTCCAACGTGGCAACCTCGAGCGAGCTCACGTCGAGCACCCGCTTCTCCTTCTCCGCGCCTTCCGGCGCGCGCGCCTGCAGCGCGCGTACCGCGACACCGACCGCCGAGGCCAGGTCCAGACCCGGCTGGTAGGAGCCTTTCAGCGCGGTGACGATCGGCTCGGTCGTACCGCCCATCACGACGAACTCCCGCTCATCCACGATCGACCCGTCGAAGGTGATCCGGTACAGCACCGACGCCGCGGCCTGCTCCGGATAGCCCACCTCGGCGACGCAGATCTCCACCTCATAGGGCTTGAGCTGATCGGTGAAGATCGAGCCGAGAGTTTGCGCGTAGGCGTTGGCCAGCGCCCGGCCGGTGACGTCGCGGCGGTCGTACTGGTATCCGCGGATGTCCGCCTGCAGGATGCCGCCCCGGCGCAGATTCTCGAACTCGTTGTACTTGCCGACCGCGGCGAACCCGACCCGGTCGTAGAGCTCACTCACCTTGTGCAGCGTCGCGGACGGGTTCTCGGCGACGAACAGCACGCCCTTGTCATAGATCAACACCACGACACTGCGACCCCGGGCGATACCCTTGCGCGCGAGTTCGGTCTTGTCGCGCATGATCTGCTCGGCCGACGCGTAGTACGGCAGTGTCATGCTCAGGCGCTCCCTTCTTCGGCGGCCTCACGATCGGCGACGATCCCGCGAGTGATCTCCGCCAGCCGCGACTCGGTCACCTCGACCGCGCCCTCCTCATCGATGACGATCGCCGTCGGGAAAATGTTGCGCAGCAGATCCGGACCACCCGTCGCGGTATCGTCGTCGGCCGCGTCGAACAGCGACTCGATGGCGATGCGCAGCGCTCGATCCTGATCGATTCCCTTGGCGTACAACTTCTTCAGCGAGGACTTCGCGAACATCGAGCCGGAACCGACCGCGGCGTAGCCGAACCGTTCCTCACTCCGGCCACCCACCACATCGAACGACACGATGCGGCCGGCCTTCTCCGGGTCGGTGGCGCCGAGGTCGTAGCCGACCAGCATCGGTACCACCGCCAGGCCCTGCAAGGCCGCGGGCAGGTTCTCGCGCACCATCTTCGACAGTTTGTTCGCCTTGCCGTCGAATGTCAGCGACACGCCCTCGAGCTTCTCGTAATGTTCCAGTTCCACCGCGAAGATTCGCACCATCTCCACCGCCATGCCCGCGGTACCGGCGATACCGGCCGCGGAGTAGCTGTCGGTGATGTAGACCTTCTCGATGTCCCGGCTGGCCAGCAGGTTTCCCTGGGTGGCGCGCCGGTCACCGGCGATCAGCACGCCGCCGCGGTAGCTGACCGCGACGATGGTGGTGCCGTGCGGCGCGATGTCCTTCGCGGAAGTGCCGCCGGCAGATCCGGCGGCACCATTCCCGAAGCTGTTGGAAGGCAACAGATCCGGCGCATGCATACGCAGGTATTCGGAGAAGGAAGAGAGGGCGTACCCCAAGTGGAGACGCGAGGGGTCACCTGCTGTCACTGGCCGCCTTTCTGCACGTACGCTCGGACGAAGTCTTCGGCGTTCTCCTCGAGCACATCATCGATCTCGTCGAGCAGGTCGTCGGTATCCTCCGCCAGCTTCTCGCGGCGCTCCTGACCGGCGGCATCCACACCGTCCGGGCCATCGTCCTCGTCGCCACCCCCGGCGCGCTTGGTCTGCTCTTGTGCCATCGCAGCCGACCTCCTCTGTCCTCATCATGACCGGAGCCCATCTGAGCACGGCCCCGATCATGAGCAATGTCCGTGCTCGTCCTTCAACACTACCCAGCCACACCCGCACCATGGCGTAACTGTGTCTAATTCGCCTCTGTGTTCGATTCGCGGAGGTGATCGCATCGCCCGTGCCAGGGTGGGTTCGCGACCCCTTTCCTAACTCCGAGCAGGCGAGACCAGCACCGTCGGCACCCGCGCTTCGGTCGCTCGGACATGAACCACGCCACGAACAGCGCGGAAAGGTCGCGTTCCCTCGTCACACGGGTGCGCCGGGCGACAGCCTGCTAGGTCGTGAGCTGTTGGACCAGGTCAGCGGCGGTGTCCACACCATCGAGCAGCTTGCCGACGTGGGCCTTCGTGCCGCGACGCGGTTCCAGCGTGGGAATGCGGACCAGCGAGTCGCCGCCCAGATCGAAGATCACCGAATCCCAGCTCGCAGCGGCGATGTCGGCCCCGAAACGGCGCAGGCACTCGCCGCGGAAAAACGCCCGGGTGTCGGTGGGCGGGTTGGTCATGGCATCGAGGACCTGCTGCTCGGTGACGAGCCGCTTCATCGAACCACGCGCGACCAGCCGGTTGTACAGGCCCTTGTCCAGGCGAACGTCGGAGTATTGCAGGTCCATCAGATGCAACTTGGGCGCTGCCCAGCCGAGGCCCTCTCGGTTGCGCATACCCTCGAGCAGCCGCAGTTTGGCAGGCCAGTCCAGCAGCGGCGCGCACTCCATCGGGTCGCGCTCGAGCAGGTCGAGCACCATCGCCCAATTGTCGATGATGTCCTGGACGCGCTTGTCGTCATTGCCCTCGCGATCCATGAACTTGACCACCCGATCCAGGTAGACCCGTTGCAGCGCGAGACCGGTGAGTTCACGTCCGTCGGCGAGCGCGACGGTCGCGCGCAGCGTCGGGTCGTGGCTGATCGTGTGCACCGCGGTGACCGGGCGGGCCAGCTGCAGATCGGACAGGTTCTCGCCCGCCTCGATCAGATCGAGCACCAAGGCGGTGGTGCCCACCTTCAGGTACGTCGACATCTCGGCCAGGTTGGCGTCGCCGATGATGACGTGCAGCCTGCGGTACTTGTCCGCGTCCGCGTGCGGCTCGTCGCGGGTATTGATGATGCCGCGCTTGAGCGTGGTCTCCAGACCGACCTCGACCTCGATGTAGTCGGAACGCTGGGATAGCTGGAAGCCTGCATTGTCGCCGGACTGGCCGATGCCGACCCGGCCGGCACCCGTGATCACCTGGCGGGACACGAAGAACGGCGTGAGTCCGACGATGATCTGGTTGAACGGGGTGTCGCGGCTCATCAGATAGTTCTCGTGGGTGCCGTACGAGGCGCCCTTGCCGTCGACGTTGTTCTTGTAGAGCTGCAGACGCGGGGCGCCCGGAACGCTCGACGCGTGCCGCGCGGCGGCCTCCATCACCCGCTCACCGGCCTTGTCCCAGATCACCGCATCCAGCGGGTCGGTGACCTCGGGCGCGGAATACTCGGGGTGGGCGTGATCCACATAGAGGCGCGCACCGTTGGTCAGGATCATATTGGCCGCGCCGACCTCATCGGCGTCGATCACCGGAGCGGGCCCGTTCATCCGGCTCAGGTCGAACCCCCGCGCGTCACGCAGTGGAGATTCCACCTCGTAGTCCCACCGGGTGCGCTTCGCGCGCGGCACACCCTCGGCCGCGGCGTACGCCAGAACGGCCTGCGTAGAAGTGAGGATCGGGTTGGCCGACGGCTCGGTAGGGGTCGAGATGCCGTATTCGACCTCGATTCCGATGATGCGCTGCATGACGTCGAGCCTAGGCGACGCGCCCGGGCTGACCCGGTGCGACGGGCGGAGACCAATGTCATACCGCGGTAGTACTTCCGGAGGACTCGTCCCTGCGCAGGTCGACGTGATAGTCGAACGATGACCGAATCGATCGCCGATCGTCGATCGGACCTGACGGGGCGGCACTGTTCGCCGGAACCGACGACGCCACCGGTCCCCACCCGGCTGGCCGCTCTCGACGTGCTGCGCGGGGTCGCTATCCTCGGCACGCTGGGCACCAATATCTGGATTCTCACCGACCCGGCGGGGCTGGTCGGCTATGTCGCCGCGCTCGGCGAACCGACCCGCGGAGGGATGTGGACCGAGCGGGTGCTCCAGCAGGTGACGCAAGGCAAGTTCCTGGGGCTACTCACCATCATGTTCGGCATCGGGCTCGCCATCCAGCAGCAGTCGGCGACCAGAGCCGGGCGACGCTGGCCCGGCAGCTATCCGTGGCGCGCCGCACTGTTGTTCGTGGACGGCCTGCTGAACTTCGTCTTCGTCGCCGAGTTCGATGTTCTGATGGGGTACGCGGTAACCGGTCTTGTCGTCGCGTTCATACTCGGGACCGGACAACGCGCGCAGCTGCGCTGGCTGATCGGGGCGGCGGGCGTCCACCTGACCATGCTGACGCTGATCGGCTTCGCCCTGGCGCTTGCGCCGCGACGGAATCCGGCGCACCGCCAGCCGCTGAATCCGAATCCCTACACGGACGGTTCGCTCTGGGATCTGGCAAACTTCCGGCTGACCAACGCGGGCCTGTTTCGCCTGGAGGCGGTCTTCGTCTTCGCCCTGTCGGTCGCGCTGTTTCTGACCGGTGCCCGACTGTTCCGGTCGGGCCTGTTCCAGCCGGAGGGCGCGCGAATCCGCCTGCGGCTCACGACTGTCGGCCTGGGCGTCGCGGCGCCGATCGATCTCGCCGTCGGCATCGCCGGCGGCGGCGACCTGATCTTGTTCACCCGCTACGGCAGCGCCCCGTTCGTTGCCCTCGGCATGCTGTCGGTGGTCGCCGAATGGTACGTACGACACCCCCGGGTCGGGTTCGTCGGGCGTCGCTGCACCGAAATCGGCCGCACCGCACTCAGCTGCTACATCCTGCAGAACCTCACGGCATCGATCCTGTGCTACGGCTGGGGTTTCGGGCTGGCCGCCCATGTCTCGCCCGACAACCGCGTTCCGTTCACCCTCGGCGTCTACCTGCTCGTCGCGCTGATCATCTCCCTCGCGGCGCACCTGTGGTTGCGTCGGTTCGAGCGGGGACCGGTGGAGTGGCTGTGGCACGTCAGCTACCGGACATTGGCCGGACAGTCACGACATCGACCGATCGGCGCCCGCCTCCTCGACCACGGCACTCGGGCCGGCGCTGTTGTGATGTCCGTCCGCGGCGACGGGACTGCACTACCGGACCTGTCCCGTCCGGCCGCACGACGATCGACCGCGCGAAGCGGCGAACGTCGCGGTCGGCGACAGCTACCGTTGTGCCGTGACGCTCGCCGACCGGTATCCCCTGCTGCACACGCCGACGCACTGGGCGTGGGGTGACCTGGACGTCCGTTTCTCCACCACCCTCCCAGCCGACGAACTGGTCACCAATATCCATGTCGTCTGTTTCCTCGGCGACGAGATCGTGTTGTGCCGCGATGATCGCAACGTGTGGCTGGTTCCCGGTGGCACCAGGGAACGCGGCGAGTCCGTCGACGAATGCGTCCGTAGGGAGCTGCGCGAGGAGGCGGGGGCACGGCCGGTCGGGCCGGTCCGATGGTTCGGCGCGCATCACGCCACCAGCAATCGCCCGGCGCCACACCGCGAATGGCAGCCGCATCCGCACAAGGCGTGGCTCTGGTGTACGGCGGACGTGCTGCTCGACTCCGCACCGACGAATCCTGAACACGGCGAACAGATCCTGGAAGTGCGGACATTCCCGATCGAGGAAGCGAGGCGACGGGCAGGTACCGATGGTGACCACATGAGCGAAATCGTCGCGTTGGCAGTCGAATTCCGTGGCGCCGGGCTTCTGCCCGACCCTCCGGGTTGGGCCTCGGACCTGCCGAAATGACCGAACCGGCGGCCTGAAGGCGTTCGGGTCGACCCGATCGAAGCGTCGGACGCAGCTTTCTGACGCGGCCCCGGCCGACCACGTCGCGCTCCAGCGGCACCGATGCTGCGGATGCCGCTGCGGGTCGCACGACACCGGTACCCGGTGTGGGGCCCGCTACGGACTCTCGCGGTTCACACGACTGGGGCAGAATCGAGGGATGACAACGGCAACCTGGCACGGTCGCGTCCTCGCGACCAGTGACGACACCATCATTGTCGAAGGCAACCACTATTTCCCCGCGGACTCGGTGGTCACCGAGTTCTTCCAGTCCTCCGACACTCATACGCTCTGCCCATGGAAGGGCACCGCAAGCTATTACACCGTGGTGGTCGACGGCGAATCCAACGTCGACGCCGCTTGGTACTACCCCGATCCGAAATCCGACGCGGCTCAGATCAAAAACTATGTCGCATTCTGGCGCGGCGTCGACGTAACCGACAACTGACCCACTGCCGCTCGGCCGTTACCGCCTAACCATTCGAGCGGACCGATATGGCGGCTTGCGAAAAGCATTCGAACCGCCGTTCGACTCCCTTCGAGCCTTTCGCGTGCGGCGACGACCTGCGTGGGGATGCTCGCCGCGGTGGATAGGGCGCCGTGGCCGCCGTCAACGTGGAGCGAATGCGATCAGCGAAGCGCGACTACAGCGGCGGCGAAACGGATAGGCTCGTCGGAGGATCCAGCGAGCGTGCGCCAGCGGGGAGTGTTCGATGAAGGCTCTGGTCACCAACGACTTCCCGACGTCGAAGGATGCCGAAACCGCCGGGGAGCCGGGGTGGTCGGGCACCACATTGCTGCGGCCCGGGATCCTGGCATTCGCCGAAGCCATCGATCCGACGCAGTTGCACGCCCACCACGCGGTGCAGATCATCGCCGCGTCCAGCCCCATCGTCGTGGTCGACGGCAACGGTGTCCGGCGGCACGGCACCCGCGTCATCGTTCCGACCGACGCGCCACATCGGATCGACGTGGGCGCCGCACACGGCACCGCCATCTACCTCGACCCCGAGATCGCCGCCGGAGCCGCCGCGGATCGAAGGGCTCACCTGCACGGATGGATCGGCAGCGCCGACATGCTCGGGTTCGATCCCGCCCACGGCGATCTGATCGACCAGGTCGCGGCCGTCATCGATGACCTTCTGCCCGAGAACGGCAAGACCGAAACAAGCGAGCGGCACTCCGTCGTCACCGCAGCGCTGCACCTGCTGCCCGCGTTGGTCCGGGACGGCTCGGTGCGCGGCTCGGATGTCGCACACCGGCTGGGCATTTCGGCAAGCAGACTCACCCGATTGTTCACCGAACAGGTGGGAATCCCTTTGCGCCCCTACATCCTCTGGCTGCGGCTGCACATCGCAACAACTCGCGTGCGTGCGGGCGACGATCTCACCGCGGCCGCGGTGGCCGCCGGATTCTCCGACAGCGCTCACCTGACCCGCGCCTGCCGACGCACGTTCGGGCTGCCACCCTCGGCGCTGAGCGGGAGATCCCACTGGGCCGTGGGCGACTAACGGCATCACTGTCGCGAAACACGGCGCGGGCTCCCATTCCAGGCCCTAGGGCTGCCGGTGGCCGGGAGAGTTCCCGGCCACCACAATTCCCGACGGTAGGTCCGGTCAGGTCCACCTCGTCACGCGTGGATCATATTATATTCCTTGACGGGCATATGCCTCATATGGCATATTATCGGCGTGACGGTTGACGCGTTCGCGGCGGTGGCCGAACCACAGCGCCGAAGGATCCTGGACCGGTTGCGCACCGGTCAGGCCAGTGTCGGTGAGCTGGTCGACCAGCTGAACCTGCCGCAGCCGATGGTCTCGAAGCATCTCAAGGTGCTGCGGGAGGCAGGGTTCGTCACCGTCGAAATCGTGGCGCAGAAGCGGATCTACCGGCTGGCGCCGGGACCGTTCCAGCACCTCGAGGGCTGGCTGCTGCCCTATCTGCGGTTGTGGAGCCGGCACCTCGATGCCCTCGGACGACACCTCGACAACAAGGAGTCCTCATGACCGCTCGCCACTACCACCCGAGTCCGTTGCAGCCGGTCGATATCGTCAGCGATGGCACACGGTTCGCGCTGGTGTTCACCAGGGAGTTTCCGCACCGACCCGAATCGGTATGGTCGGCACTCACCGACCCGGACGAGCTGCGGCACTGGGCGCCCTACACCGCGGATCGGCCGCTGCACACCCCAGGACCGGTCACCCTGATCATGACCGACGGTGACGCACGGACCGAATCGCCCGGCGAGGTGACCGTGGCCGAGCCGCCGACACTGCTCGAATTCACCTGGGGTGCCGACCTCTTGCGCTGGGACCTCAGTCCGCACGGCGCGGCTACCACGCTTCGGCTCACGCACTGGCTGGCCGACCGCGCTACGGCCGCGATGATGGCGGCAGGCTGGCACATCTGCCTCGATGTAGCCGCGGAGCTGCTGGCGGGTAGCCCGATCGGCCCCATCGTCGGCGCCGAAGCGATGAACCACGGTTGGGCCGAACTCAACAAGCAGTACTCCGACCGCCTCGGCATCGAATCGATCGATCCGCCGATCGACGCATGAACCGCTCTACGCCCCGTTACGGTACCGAACCGGTCCCCGTCACCACCGGCATGTAGAAGGCGGCGGCATACTGCACGCCGCGCGGTATGCCGCCGCACCGGAGCGGAACCAAGATCTGCCGCGGCGGCAGTTCAGTCCACCCGACGGGCCTGCAGGTAGTAGTCGGCCGAGATCGCCGTGAGCACCTGGCGAACACCCGGTGACGCCCAGATCCCGGACGCGCCGCGCAGTACCACCGGCTCGGTCAACTCGACGACGCGACCGCGGGTCTCCAGTATGAACCCGCCTGCGGCGCGAATGTTCTTGACCCAGTCGGCGTTTCGACCATAGACAAGGGTGATCCGGTAGTCGCCGTCGTGTACTGAGACCATGACCGGAGTGCGGTAGGAACGCCCGGATTTTCGGCCCTTGTGCAGCACGATGCCGAAACCGGGCGCCCTGCCCGCGACAAGACCCGCGGTCGGATTGGTGACGTGCCGGTTGAAATTCGCCAGTGCGCGCGGAAGCACCATCGGGGCGATCCTCTCTCCGGGGGGCGGGCGGTGCTCAGGTTACTCTCGACCTGTGCCATTTCCGCCGCACCGTGAGCCACCGGGCGCCGACGCGTCGGGCGCCGAGTCGATCGCGGTGTACGACCGACAGGGCAACCCGATCGGCGCGGCCGACCGGGCCACGGTCTACCGAGACGGACTATGGCATGCCAGCGCCGGCGTTCTGGTGCGGTCACCGGATGGCGATCGGATCTATGTGCACCGCCGCACCGACACCAAAATGGTCTTCGCGGGCATGCACGACTGCCTCGCGGGCGGCGTGGTCGAACCCGGCGAATCGCCGCGCGACACCGCTGTCCGCGAAGTCGGGGAAGAACTCGGCATCATGCTCGGCCGGGGCGATCTGCCGTTGCGGCTGCTGGCGAGCGTCTCCTGGGATGGCGACTGGCAGGACAGACCCATGCGCTGTCACCTTTTCGCATACGAACTGCGCTACGACGGACCAATTCGGCACCAGACCGACGAGATCGCCGACGGCTGGTGGTGGTCCGAGGCCGAACTGCGAGTTCACCTGGCCGATCCGGACTGGCCGTTTGTGCCGGACACCCGCCTGCTGATCCCGGACATCCTCAACACGGTGGCCCCCCGGCCGAAGAACCCAGGTTCACCGTCACGGTGATCAGCTCGACGACACGACCGAGCCCGCCCACGCGGCGAACGCGCCTGGGTTGCGGGTCTGTAGCAACACCCGGCCGGGCCCGGTGAAGTCGAAGACGAATCCCTCGCCGGACTTCAGCGACTGGATCGATCGGCCCGACACCGCGCGGCGGATGGTGAAATTCATCGCCAGGTCGTAGGCCACCACGTGACCGGTGTCGATGGTGATGGGCTCGCCCGCCTGCAGGTCGATGACATCGATCGCGCCGAACACACCGACGACGATCTCGCCCTCACCGTGTGCGCGCAGACCGAAGCCGCCTTCGCCGCCGAACAGATTCGCGAAACCGCCCCACTTGCTCTCCACCTGTACGCCGTACGAGTTGGCGATCCAGCCGCCGCGGCTGATGAAGAACGGACGATCCGGGCTGATCTGCAGGTTCAGCATGTCGCCGGGTAGCGCGGGCGCCACATCCACCCAACCGCCCTGTGGCGGCGCCGTGAACGTCGAGACGAAGAACGATTCACCGGCCAGCACCGACCGTTTCAATCCGGCCAGGATGCCGCCCTCGGCCTTGGCCTGCAACGTGACTCCCGCCGAGTGGGCGACCATGGCGCCACTCTCGACCCGCATCGGCTCACCGCCGGCCAGAAAGCACCGCGCGATGGTCGAAGCAGGATTGTGCCGAAGTTGTACCTTCATGTCCGCCGACCCTACCGACCGCCTGTGTCGAACCGGAGGATCGGCCCGATTCACCTCCGGTACAAGCCGACAGTTCAGCGACCTCCGCGCCCCCGGTGCGACGAAATCAGCCGACCGGAGTCGACGCGGCACGACGAACCGGCCGCAGCCGTCACCGTAGCGTGCGCAACGCGGCTTCGTCGCGCGCGACGACCGCGCCACCGTCGGCGGTCAGCACGATCGGGCGCTGGATCAGCGTCGGATGTTCGACCATTGCCGCCACCCACCGGTCCCGGTCGGCGGCGGCGCGTCCCCAGTTCGCCATATCCAGATCCTTGGCGATCCGCTCGCCGGTACGGACGATGTCCCAGGGTTCGGCGCCGAGCCTGCGCAGCACGTCGCGAAGCTCAGCGGCGGTCGGCGGCTCGTCGATGTACTTCCGCACCGAGTACTCGATGCCCGCGTCGTCCAGGAACGCGGTCGCGGTGCGGCTCTTGGAACACCGTGGGTTGTGCCAGATCTCGGTCTGCCCAGAGGTCATGCACCAGGATACCGAGGGCGAAACGACTGTCGGGCCACCCTGGGTCGAGCCGTTCGCCACAAAGATCGGCATTCCGGCTCGTCGGCCCCGCTCATCCCAGCGGGATCGTGAAGTCCCACGGCCCCGGATCGAGCAGGAACCCTGCCATCGGGTCGATCGGGTCCTGCCAGAGAAGTTGCGGCACAGACACATTCAGTGCCCGGCAGGACGGATCGAGACGAGGACCGCACGCGAAGTCCAGCACGATCCTGGCGCCGTCGCTGTCTGCCCGTGACTCCATGAAAAGGTAGGAGCCGCCCCGATCGTCGGTCAGACGCATCCCGGTCTCCGGAAAACCCGAGCGGAAATGCCGCGTCCGGCCAGGTGGGTCATCCCAGGTTTCGGGTTCCAACGGAGAGCGGTAGTCCGGATGATCCCGCGCCAAGTCCACCTGCGCCCTGATCCGGAATCCGTCGTCGAACAATTCGAGTGAGAAGATCGTTACGGCCACCCCGGCGCGATGTCGGGTCAGCCCGGCCGCCACCACCCGGTCGAAAACATACAGCCGCGGCGCCGGCATCGGGTCGTCGGCTGTCGCGATCAGCTCGGCGCGCGCGACGTCGTCCACTTCGGCGGTATACCGACCTGCCCCGGCGATGGCCGCCTCCACCGTGCTCGCACACTGGTCACACGCAGACAAGGACCGCAGTAGCCCGACATCATCGGGATGTCCACCACAGAACCGACAGGAGTTCGCTGAATTGGGCCCGGCTGAATGCGCAATCACCCGACAAGTATCAGCCCACGGCCTACTCCCAGCCGAGAGACTGATGCGGTCTTTCGTCGAGCTGTCCGCGGCCGCCGGCTGGCAACGCCGATGTGTCGCACGACCCTGGGTATTGCTGTGTGCCGCCTCTCCACAGCGGGATGAGTTCAGCGATGTGATCGGTGACCGGGCCGCCAGGCGCGCGGGGTCCAGGCCGGCAAGATTTCACCGGTTCGGCGCCCCGAGCGCCGCGACAACACAGGACAGTCAGCTCGTGAAGCCGTCAGCAACCTCCAGCACTTCGTCGATGATTGCCACACCGGTGCGCAGTTCGTCCGCGGTGGTGGTCAGCGGCGGCGCGATCTGAAAACGATTGCCCGCATTGAACGGCCACAACCCGCGATCCTTCGCCGCGGCGGTGACCGCGGCCATCGGCGCGGCCGCCGCGCCCGCCGCGGCGAACGGGACGAGCGGTTCCCTGGTGGCGGGGTCACGGACCAGTTCCAGGGCCCAGAAGAAGCCGAGCCCGCGCACCTCGCCGACACTCGGATGCCGGGCAGCCAACTCTTGCAACCCCTTTCCGAGCACATCGGCGCCCACCGAGCGAACGTGGTCGAGAATGCCGTCGCGCTCGAAAACCTCGATCGAGGCAACGCCGGCCGCGCAGGCCAGCGGATGCCCGGCATACGTGAGACCACCCGGATACACCGTGTGGTCGTAGCGCTCAGCGATCTTTTCCGCGATGAGCACGCCGCCGAGCGGGACATAGCCGGAGTTCACGCCCTTGGCGAACGTGATCAGATCAGGTGCGACGTCGAAAGCCTGGACCGCGAACCACTCACCCACCCTGCCGAAACCGACCATCACCTCATCGGCGATGTACACGATGCCGAACTCGTCGCACAGCGCGCGCACACCGGCCAGATAGCCGGGCGGGGGAACAAGCACGCCGTTGGTGCCGACCACCGTCTCCAGGATCAGCCCCGCGATGTGCTGCGGGCCTTCCAATTCGATCACCTGTCGCAGATGGGCCAGCGCGGCG
Source organism: Nocardia sp. NPDC049190 (assembly GCF_040648115.1). Lineage (NCBI taxonomy): Bacteria > Bacillati > Actinomycetota > Actinomycetes > Mycobacteriales > Nocardiaceae > Nocardia > Nocardia sp. NPDC049190. The sequence continues at coordinate 69,885 of NZ_JBEZDE010000010.1, read as the reverse complement.
GCGGTCTCCTCCTCGGGGGTCGCCGTGGCCCACGGCGATCGGTAGGGATACGGTCCGAAGAATCGCACCACGTCGACATTGGTCGGCTCCGCGCCCCAGCGGCGGGGTTCGCCGGTGAGGCCGATCGCGACACCCGTACCACCGTGGTAAGAGCGATACGCTGCGAGCATCTTCGTGCGCCCGGTATAACTGCGGGCCAGCCGCACCGCGTGCTCGACCGCCTCTGCGCCACCGGTGGTGAACAGAATCCGATTCAACTCGCCGGGTGCGCGCTCGACGATCAGCCGGGCCAGCTCGCTACGTGCCTCGTTGCCGACGGTCGGCGAGATGGTGCTGAGCCGCTGTGCCTGCGCCACGATCGCCGCGACGACGTCCGGTTGCTGGTGACCGATGTTGACGTTCACCAACTGGGAGGAGAAGTCGAGATAGCGCTTGCCGGTCGCGTCCCAGAAGTACGAGCCGGATGCCCCGGTGATCGGCACTGGGTTCACCTCGGCCTGGACACTCCAGGGATAGAAAACGTGATCGGCCACGCTACTTACCACCTTCTGTCAAGGTCACCTGTTGCGGCGGGTAACCGGCCCCGGTGACATCGTTTCCGCCGGACTTCGAGAGGTCCAGCGCCTTGGTAACGTACCCGCTGGTGCAGGCGCCGTCCGGGGTCCTGCCACGGCAGCCGCGCCTTTCCATGCCGCGCCGCGCAGGGTTCCGATAGACGACGGGCCAGCTGCCGCCGCGGCTCAATCGACCGCCTCGGTGGCGATCACCGGCTGGGCCAGGCACGGCAGCACCGATTCGCCGTACGCCTCCAGCGTCGCGGTTTTCGCGTCGTGCTGGAGATAGACGGCGAACTGGTCGACACCGAGCTGCTCCAGCTCGCGCAGCCGGGCCAGCTGGTCGTCGGGTGTGCCGAGCAGGCAGAAGCGGTCCACGATGGCGTCGGGCACGAACTCGGCATGCACGTTGCCCGCACGACCGTGCTGGTTGTAGTCGTAGCCCTGTCTGCCCTGGATGTAATCGGTGAGCGCGGCCGGAATATCGGTGCCGGTACCGTATTTCGCCACGATGTCCGCGACGTGGTTGCCGACCATCGCCCCGAACCACCGGCACTGCTGCCTGGCGTGTGCCAGCATCGCGTCCGATCCGTCGGTGACGTATGCCGGTGCAGCGGTGCAGATCCGGACCGTCGCCGGGTCGCGGCCTACGCGTTCGGCGGCTGCCCGCACCCGCGCTATGGTCCACGCCGTGATGTCCGGATCGGCCAATTGCAGAATGAATCCATCGGCCACCGCACCGGCGAGATCGAGAACACGGGGTCCGTAGCCCGCCACCCACACCTCCAGCCTGGACTCGGCTGCCCACGGCAGACGAACGACGGAATCACCTACCCGCGCGCTGCGACCGTTGCCGAGTTCCCGGATCACCTCGACTGATTCCCGCAGCGTGGCCAGGGTGGCGGGTTTACCGCCGAGAGTCCGCACGGCCGAGTCGCCGCGGCCGATTCCGCACAGGGTGCGATTTCCGAACATGTCGTTGAGCGTGGCGAAGGTCGACGCGGTGACCGTCCAGTCGCGCGTGGTCGGGTTGGTCACCATCGGGCCGACCACAACCTTGCGGGTTGCGGCCAGGATCTGGCTATGGATGACATAGGGCTCCTGCCAGAGCAGATGCGAGTCGAACGTCCAGACGTGCGAGAATCCATGTGTCTCCGCGAGTCTGGCCAGCTCGACCACACGCGCGGCGGGAGGCGTGCATTGCAGCACCACACCGATGTCCATGCGGCACTCTCCGTTCGTGGGTCGGAATCCGTCGTCAGATCAGGTTCTGCGATAGGTCGCGTGCGACGAACCGGCCGTGCCCGGCGCTACCGTTGTAGGCGCCGGCGTCGACGATCACCCGGCCGCGGGACAGCACCGTGTCGACGTGGCCATCGACCTCGAATCCTTCGTAGGCCGAATAGTCCATGTTCATGTGGTGGGTCTTGCCGACCCCGATGCTGGTATGGCCGGCCGGGTCGTAGATCACGATGTCGGCGTCCGCGCCGGGGCTGATCACACCCTTGCGCGGATACATGCCGAACATCCGCGCGGGCGTGGTGCAGCAGACCTCCACCCAGCGCTCCAGCGAGATCTTCCCGGTCTTGACGCCCTGGAACAGCAGATCCATTCGATGCTCGACACCACCGATCCCGTTGGGGATCTTGCTGAAATCGCCCAGACCCAGCTGCTTCTGATCCTTCATGCAGAACGGGCAATGGTCGGTGCTCACGGCCGTGACGTCGCCGGTGCGCAGGTAGCGCCACAGCTCGTCCTGGTGCCCTTCCGCCCTGGATCGCAGCGGTGTCGAGCACACCCACTTCGCGCCCTCGAAACCCGGTGCGCCCAATTGCTCTTCGAGTGACAGGTACAGATACTGCGGACAGGTTTCGCCGAACACGTTCTGGCCGTGGTCGCGAGCAGTGGCGATCTGCGCGAGCGCCTGCTTGGCCGAGACATGCACGACATACAGTGGCGCGTCCGTCAGATGAGCCAGCATGATCGCCCGATGGGTGGCTTCCTCCTCCATCTGCCACGGCCTGGTCGTGCCGTGGAAGTACGGAGCGGTGTCGCCGCGCGCGAGCGCCTGCTCGACCAGCACGTCGATGGCGATCCCGTTCTCGGCATGCATCATCACCAGCGCGCCCAGCTCACCGGCGGTCTGCATGGCCCGCAGGATCTGGCCGTCGGTGGAGTAGAAGACGCCGGGGTAGGCCATGAACAGTTTGAAGCTCGTGACCCCCTCGGACACCAATTCGCTCATCCCCTTCAGGGATTCGTCGTCGACCTCGCCGATGATCTGGTGGAAGCCGTAGTCGATCGCGCACCTACCCGCAGCTTTCCGATGCCACGCGCCCAGGGTGTCCTGGACCCGCTCCCCTGGTTTCTGAACGACGAAATCGACGATGGTCGTGGTGCCGCCCCAGGCGGCGGCGCGAGTGCCGGTTTCGAAGGTATCGGACGCTTCGGTGCCGCCGAAAGGCATCTGCATATGGGTGTGGCCGTCCACGCCGCCAGGGATGACGTACTTACCGGTCGCGTCGATCACAACCTCGGCGGAGGCAGCGAGGTCCGCACCGAGAGCAGCGCTGCCGGGGTGCAGGACTGCGACGACGGTCTCGCCGTCGACCAACACGTCGAGCGACTGCGATCCGGTAGCCGAGACCACCGTGCCGCCATGGATGAATGTGCGCGTCATCTCGATCCCACCTATGTCTCAGGGTGCCACCATGGGCCCATACGCGTCGGGGCGGCGATCGCGGTAGAAGGCCCAACGGTCACGAACCACCTTGATCAGATCCATGTCCAGGTCGCGGATCACCAGCTCGGGGCCGGTGTCCGAGGCGACATCGCCGACGAACGCGCCCTCCGGGTCGACGAAGTAGCTGGTGCCGTAGAAATCGTCGGCGCCGTACTCCTCGATACCGACCCGGTTGATCGCGCCGATGAAATACTCGTTGGCCACCGCCGCGGCCGGCTGTTCCAACTTCCACAGATATCCGGACAGGCCGCGCGAGGTCGCGGAGGGGTTGAACACGATCTCCGCGCCGGCCAGGCCCAGTGCGCGCCAGCCCTCGGGAAAGTGTCGGTCGTAGCAGATATAGACGCCGATCTTGCCGACCGCGGTGTCGAACACCGGCCAGCCCATGTTTCCCGGGCGGAAGTAGAACTTCTCCCAGAACCCGTCGACGTGCGGTATGTGGTGCTTGCGGTACTTGCCGAGATAGCTGCCGTCGGCATCGAGGACCGCCGCGGTGTTGTAGAGCAGACCGGGTTGTTCCTGCTCGTAGACCGGCAGAACCATGACGAGGCCCAATTCCTGCGCCAGCGCCGCGAATCGCTCCGTTGTCGGCCCCGGCACGGATTCGGCGTAGTCGTAGAACTTCGAGTCCTGCACCTGACAGAAGTACGGACCATAGAAAAGTTCCTGGAAGCAGACCACCTTCGCGCCCTGCGCGGCGGCCTGACGGGCGTAGGCCTCGTGCGCCGCGATCATGGACTCTTTATCACCCGTCCAGTTCGTCTGGACGAGCGCCGCTCGAACGATTCCCATGCCTTGTTATACGTCACCGAGAATCGGTTCGGTTGCGTTACAAGATTGCGAAACCAGTTTCGACCATGGGTCGATCAGGATTCGCACCCGACGGCCGACGTGGATCGGCGCGGTGTATACCTGCGACCGTCCCGCACACAGCAGCGGCTCGTCCGCGTCCCCCGATCCTTTCCCGTCGACCGACCGCGCGGCACCGACCCGACTTGCTGCCGACCGCGACGGTGCGGTGCGGTCGGTCGAGATCGGGACCGAGCGGCGATGCCGAAGCCGGCTACCTGGGCGCGGCGTTCTTCCCGAACTCGGCGCGAGGTGCCGGGCGGACCGACCGTTCCGCCGAACAGCTCACCGTGTTCGACGGTGAGCGCGACCCGGTGGACTCCCTGGTCGCCGCGCGCTTCGCCGTTAGCACCGCAGCACAGTCGATCACGCACGCCTTTCCGCCGTATCTCCGTCTACTCGCGCGCACGGGACCTCCGGCCGGACCGGCGCCTCTTGCACGAATCCGGTGTGGTTCCACCGGGTCTCGCGCACGCTGCCGGCAAATATGCCGTTACCCCTGTGATCCCGTCTCCGCAAGTGGGCGATTTCCGCGTCGGGCATTGGCACTCGACCGCCGACATCGACTGGCTCACCGCAGAACTCGTCGTCACCACCCCACCGCCCGACCTACCACCGACTCCGCCCGCACGCCCGCCGCCCGTCCTCCGCCGAGTTATATGACAATCGGACCGTACGGCCACGCTCGGCGAGGCGAGATGGAATGATTCGCGTCGCATCGTCCGGTGCGCAACCCGATTGAAGGAGATTTCTAGCGGTGAGCAGCGAAGTGCATGTGCGACAACTCGACAGCGATCGGCATGTGAAACGCCTCGGCGTACCGTGGCGGATGCTGCGGGTCCTCGGCGTCTTGGCGGTCGGCGCGACGCTGGTGGCGTCCGCGGCGGGCGCCGTCTCAGCGAACCCGGGGACTCTGCGGGAGCAGGCGCCTGCCACCTGCGCCGCGCCGACCGCCGGCCAACCGAACGGCAAGCAATGGACCGCCGAGCCCGGTGTGACGATCGATGGCAGTGCCGGATACACGGCAACCCTGACGACCACCTGTGGCACCGTGACGATCGCCTTGGACGCGGCACACGCGCCACGCACGGTCAACTCGTTCGTGTTTCTGGCCGGTGAGCAATACTTCGACCACACGAAGTGCCATCGGATGACCACCGAGGGGATCTATGTCCTGCAGTGTGGTGACCCGACCGCGACCGGCACCGGCGGCCCCGGCTATCGCTTCCCCGACGAGAACCTGACGGGCGCCACCTATCCGGCGGGCACGGTCGCGATGGCCAACTCGGGCCCCGACACCAACGGCAGTCAGTTCTTCCTGGTCTACCAGAACACCCAGCTGCCGCCCAACTACACCCCGTTCGGGCGGGTCACCGCGGGCTTGGACGTGCTCGCGTCGATCGCCGCCGCGGGCGTCAAGGACGGCTCGGGTGACGGCGAACCCGCTGTCGACGTCGTTCTCGATTCTGTTGCCGCCGTGCGCAACTGACCGCTCCGAGTACCTGGTGGCGGCGCCTCGTTCGGCGCCGCCACCGCTGCTTCGGCAGGATCGGCAGGATCGGCGAGGACGTGTGGCGCCGGACCGAACCTGCGCTGTCACAACCCCTGTTCGCACCGCGATTGCCTGATCCGAGCAACGCGCCCGACCATCACGCGTGGTGAACGAACCAGACATCGGAACAGAGGAGGACACCAGCCCCGATCGACGGCTCGCGGCGGGTCAGGGCACCGCGACCTTGCGACGGATGACCAGCGCGACGACCGGCTCCACGACACGGTTGGCAACCGGGCCGAGGATCGCCATCAGCAGTACATATGTGGTGGCCAACGCGGCGAATTCGGCGGGAACGGCGCCCGCGGAGACCGCAAGGCCCGCGATGACGATCGAGAACTCACCATGGGCGACCAGGGCGGTGCCGGCACGTGCCCGGCCGTAACGGCCCGCGCCGGCCTGCTTGGCCGCCCACCAACCCGTGGCGACCTTGGTCGCGGTGGTCACGACCGCCAGCAGGCACGCCCAGCCCAGCACCGGCGGAATGCTGACCGGGTCGGTGCTCAAGCCGAACAGTACGAAGAACAGCGCGGCGAACAGGTCGCGCAGCGGTTCCAGGATCTTGGTGGCGTTGTGCGCGGTCGAGTCCGAGATGGCGATGCCGAGCAGAAACGCGCCCACCGCCGCGGACACTTGCACCGCGGAGGCGACCCCGGCCACCAACAACGCGGAGCCGAGCAGCTTCAACAGGAATATCTCCCGGTCCTCGCTGTCGACGATCGCGGAGACATAGCGGCCGTAGCGCAGCGCGACGATCAGCACGACCGTCACCGCGACCAGCGCGATCGCCAGCGTCTTCAATCCGGCGAAAAAGCCGACGCCCGCCAGCACGGCGGTCAGTACCGGCAGATAACCCGCCATCACCAGGTCTTCGAACACCAAGATGGACAGGACCACCGGTGTCTCCCGGTTGCCGAGCCTGCCCAGATCGTTGAGCACCTTCGCGACGATGCCCGAGGAGGAGATATAGGTGACACCGGCCATGGCGATGGCGCCGGTGAGACCCCAGCCGAGCCCGAAGGCGACCAGCACGCCCGGTGTGGCGTTGAGCACGACGTCGACAACGCCCGCGGCCCACGACCGGCGCATCCCGGTGACCAGTTCCGACGCGCTGTATTCCAAGCCGAGCAGCAAGAGCAGCAGTACGACGCCGATCTCGCTGGCCAGGTGAATGAACTCGTCGACCTGCCGCAGCTCCACGAGGCCGCCGGTGCCGAACACCAGTCCGCCCACCAGGTACAGCGGAATCGGCGACAAACCGATGCGCGCGGCGATCCGACCGAGCAGGCCTAGGCCGAAAAACACCGCGCCCAGTTGCACCAGCGCGAGCGCGGTCTCCTGTGCCACCATCGCCGATCAGCCGTCTAACAGGATCTTGGCGGCGGCCTCCAGGCCCTCCGCGGTACCGACAACGACGAGCACGTCACCTGCGGTGAACGTGAAATCCGGCCCCGGCGAAGGGATCGGCTGCCCACCGCGGACCACCGCGACGATGGACGCTTTCGTACGCGTGCGTATCTGGGTTTCGCCGAGCATCCGCCCTTCGTAGCGGGACCGGTCGGGGATGGATAACTGACGCGTTGTCAGCCCGGTGAACTCGCGGTGTTCCTCACGCAGCTGCTCGACCAGCTGCGGTGCACCGAGCAGGTTGGCCAGCACGGCCGCCTCCTTGCCCGACAGAGGTACCTGCTCGGTCTCGTCGGGGTGGTCGGTCTTGCTCACGATCAGGTCCATGGTGCCGTCGCGGTGATCGATCACTCCGATTCGGCGCCGTGCGTCGGTCAACGGGAAGTCCTTACGCACACCGATACCCGGCAGGGGTGTCACCTCAACGTTCATCGCCCCACCCTAGCCATCGTGCGTCCGCGACCTGCGACAGGGTGACCGAATTGTCCGCATTCGGTCCACTTTTCCGCACGACACTCCGACTACGCGAGATGGACCGGGGTTTGCCGCCCGTGGTAAGAGAGTGACGTGTCCCGTACATCGAGCCGCCACTTCGACGTCACCTCCGTCCGCCGATCCGGCCACGCGCTGCGGGTCCGGTGACCGTCGCCCGTGCGGTACTCCGGTTGCGACGATCGGCAATGGTCGTCTCGCCCGCGGCAGCGCCGGGCGGGACCGCGGATGCCTACCGGCACGATCTGGATGGGCTGCGCGGAGTGGCGATCGCGCTGGTCGTCGCGTTCCACGTCTGGTTCGGGCGGGTCTCGGGCGGGGTGGATGTCTTCCTGGTACTCACCGGTTTCTTCTTCACCCGCTCGTTGCTGAGCGGCGCGGAGTCGCACGGTGCGGTGCGAATCGCGCCCACCACGCGCAGGCTCGCCCGCAGACTGCTTCCTGCCCTGGTGACGGTGTTGGCCGCGGTGGCGACGGCGACCGTACTGTTGCGCCCCTTCACGCAGTGGACCGAGATCGCCGCGCAGACGCTGGCATCGCTGCTGTATTACCAGAATTGGCGTCTGGCGCTGTCCTGGTCGGACTACCTGGCCGCCGATCCTTCGGTGAGCCCGCTGCAACACCTCTGGTCGATGGCGGTGCAAGGGCAGTTCTATCTGGTCGCGCTGCTGGGTGTGGCATTGGTAGCGGGCGTGTGCGGGCGTGTGGCCGGCCCCGGAGCACTCCGGCCGGTTCTGGCGATCATCCTCACCGTGCTCGCGGTGGCCTCGTTCGGTTACGCCGCGCACGGCACTTCGATACATCAGGGCTGGAACTACTACGACAGCGTCGCGCGCGCATGGGAGCTACTGGCCGGAGCGCTGCTCGCGGTCACAGCGCCGTGGCTGTCCGCGCCACGTTTCGTACGCTTGCTGTCGGCGGTCCTCGGCGCGACCGCGGTGTTGACGTGCGGCTGGCTGATCGACGGCGCCGACGCGTTCCCAGGCCCGGCGGCGCTGCTCCCGGTGGGAGCCGCGGTGTTGTTGATTGTGGCGGGGAACAATCTCCCCCAGGCCGAGCAGCCGCTGCCCAACCGGCTACTGGGTACATCCGTCGCGGTGCGTCTCGGCGAATTGGCCTACGCGTTGTACCTGTGGCACTGGCCGGTCCTCATCTTCGTTCTCGCGGAGGTCCGGTCGGCCGCCGCCGGATTCGTCGGCGGTCTCGGCGTCGTCGCCGCGGCACTGGTGCTGGCCTATCTGACGAACCGGTTCATCGAGGAACCGCTGCGGGGCCGGCGGGCCGCACGATCCCTCATCGAGGCGCCGGTCCACCATCGCCGCACCGGCCAGGTGGTCGCGGCGCTCGGCCTCGCGGTACTCACGGTGTCGGTCGGCGCGCAGGTCGTGACGCTGGCGAATCCGCCGAAGGCGACGGCCTCGCTCGACCCGATCCATTATCCCGGCGCGGAAGCGCTGGTCGGCGGCGCGCACACCCCTAAGGCCCGGACCCGGCCGACCGTGTACGAGGCGCCCGCCGACCTCGCGTACCCGGCCCGGGACGGCTGTATCGCAGATTGGGACACCCGCGACGTGATCACCTGCTCCTACGGGGACGTGAACGCCGAGCACACCATGGCGGTAGTGGGCAGCTCGCACGCCGAGCACTGGGTTCCCGCCCTCGATGTCCTAGGGCACGAGCACAGCTTTCGCATCGACGTATACCTCAAGATGGGTTGCCCACTCACGGTGGCCGCGGAGCCCACGTACAAGGGCGAGGCCATTCCGGACTGTCGAGACTGGTCGGTCGAGGTGATCGATCGCCTCGGCGTCGACCGGCCGGAGTGGGTGTTCACCACCGCGACCCGCCCACGCGACGACCTCGGCGACGAAACCCCGGCCGATTATCTGGACGTGTGGAACCAACTGGCCGAACGTGGACTCAACGTGCTGGCGATTCGTGACACGCCGTGGCTGCGCCGCGACGGTGTTCGATACCGGGCGATCGACTGCCTTGCCCAGCAGGGTGACCGGATCAGCTGCGGCATGTCGCGTGCGGCGGCCCTGAACACGATCAATCCGGCACTGGAGTCGGCCGCCGCGTTCCCCAACGTGTTTCCGTTGGATCTGAGCGACGCGGTCTGCGAACACGACGTATGCGCGGTCACCGAAGGCAACATTCTGATTTATCACGACGAGCACCACCTCACCGCCAGCTATTCGCGGTCGCTGGCACCGGAACTCGGCAGACAGTTGTCCCCGATCCTGGGCTGGTGGTGAGGCGCCAGCACCCGATCAGCCCATCCGCAGCAGGTCCGGCCACACTTGGGACCACGGTGCACGCGGCCGCGCGCAGCGCCAGATGGTGACATCGCGGGTGACGCCAGGGAAGCCGAGTCGGGCATCCGCATGCCCGACCGGCATCACATCGGCGCAGTGCCGCCGCACATCCGGCTCGTCACCACCAACCCACAGGACCGTGGTGGCCGAGTCCGGCGGCGTGCCGAAGTAGCCGAACCCCCGGTTGGGGCTGTACACGGCGGGAAGGCCGAACCTTGCGCGATGTAGGTCCAATGCGCTCGCCTGCCAGTAGGAATCGGCGATCACGATGACAGTTGCCCGTTCCGACTCCGGCAGCGCACGGTAGATATCAGCCGTCGCCGCCACGAGTTCCGACCAACCGAAACGGCCGTAGAGCGCGATCTCCAACCCGGCCTCGGCCTGCGTATCGACCGGCTCGATATCGACTTCTGGACGTAGCGGCAGCGCGTACACCAGCAGCAACGCAGACAATACGACCAGCGGGACAGTCGCGACCTTGCGGGGGCGGCGCCAGCTGTTCGTCCAGGCCACCGCACCCACCGCGATCAGCGCCGCATAGCAGCCCGCCGCGTAGTACGGGCGTCCATCAGTAACGAGGAAAGCCACAGCGAGCACGAGTGGTAGCAAGCCGAGAAACCGATATGTCCGCCAGGATTCGGATCGCAACAGCGTCCATATCCCGTAGACCAGCAACAGACCGCCGAGTAGTCCGGCCGATGCGAGCGCCAGCGGCAGCCAGGTGTAGCGGCCACCGATCGTGGCTTGTTCCGCGGCGACCACACTTCCCAGACGCAGCTGCGGCCAGCCGTGCGTCGCCTGCCAGACCAGACTGGGCGCCGCGGTAACGACGACCAGCGCCGCACCCCACCACAGCATCGGGCGACGCAGCAGCTCCCGCGGCCCGTATGCGGTCACGCTGATCACGAGTGCGATCCAGAAGAACGGAATCAGCCATTTGACCTGCATGTCCAGTGCCGTGACCGCTCCGGAGACCAGCAGTAGGCTGTCGCGACGCGTGCGAACCCAGCGAACGACCAGCCAGCTCACGACCACCCACAGCGCCGTGTCGATCGTGTTGGTGGCCAGTTGATCACCCTGCACCAGCAGGAACGGCGAGGTGGCGTACGCGCCCGCGGCAAGAACCTGCGCAGTACGGCCTCCACCGAATTCCCTGGCGATCTGCGCGGTGATCACCACCGCGGCCACGGTGACCAATGCGGCCGGAAGTCGTTGCGCTACTAGTGAATTCGGGGCTACGAGATCCATCAGGCGAGAGATCGCGGGCAGCAACGGCCCTTGGTCGGCGTAGCTGACCGCCAGTCTGCGCCCGGCGGCGACGAAATACAGCTCGTCACCGAAGAATCCGTACCGTGCGATCGAGACCGCCAGCGCCACCGTGGCGAGCGCCGCCACCACGCCGACGCCGCCGAAGGCGAAATGGGGCACCGATCCCCGGGTGTCCCCAGCACGCCGGTCCGAGCCCAGAACCTCAATCATCGCCACCCCACTGTCGTGTCGCCCTGTCGAACACTCTGCATAAGTGCACTGCGTACGCATCCAGCGCGAAATCCGGCTCCCGCACCGCCCGCCCGGCCGCGCCGTCGATGGCATCGCGAATCGACTTCGCCATCAGCAGCGGATCGAACTCCCCGAACTCCCCCGTACGCCGGCCTTCGGTCATTATGTCGACCAACGGCACGATGATGTCGCGTTCCCCGTCGGTGGAGGAAAATTTCGGCTTACCTTCCGCGTCACGCAGGTTCGTCACCACTTCGATGAGCGCGGTCACGTAAGCGGAGTTCGCGGCGATGAACGCCAGATTCGAGTCGATGTACGCCAGCAGACGGTCACGCGCTGCTCCTGCCGCACCGACCCGCGGCGCAACGTATTCCGTCGCCGCGACATACAGCTGGATCACCAGCTGCGTCATCAGATCGTCCTTGCCGGCGAAGTGGTAGGAGATGACCCCCTTGGAGATCCCCGCGCGTTCGGCGATCCGCGCCAACGACGCGTTGCCGTAGCCGACCTCGGAGATCACCTCCACGGCCGAGGCGATGATCTGCCTGCGGCGGGCCTCCTCGATAAAAGAGGCTCTTCGACCGCCCGTACTGGTTTCTGGCCGCACGGCCAAATTTTAGCACAATCGGCCACATCGGCTCCGACACAGCCGAAGGGCCGCGCCCTCCAGCGGAGAACGCGGCCCTTCGGGGTCGGTGGAGACTTACAGGTACTGGCCGGTGTTCGATTCGGTGTCGATGGCGCGGCTCGCGCTGGCATTCTTGCCGGTGACCAGCGTACGGATATAGACGATCCGCTCACCCTTCTTACCCGAGATACGTGCCCAGTCATCGGGATTCGTGGTGTTGGGCAAGTCCTCGTTCTCGGAGAACTCGTCCACGATCGAATCGTAGAGATGCTGGATGCGCAGACCGGGGTTGCCGGTGTCGAGCACCGCCTTGATCGCGTACTTCTTGGAGCGGTCCACGATGTTCTGGATCATGGCGCCGGAGTTGAAGTCCTTGAAGTACAGGACCTCCTTGTCGCCGTTGGCGTAGGTCACCTCCAAGAAGCGGTTGTCCTCGCTCTCGGCGTACATCCGGTCGACGACCCGTTCGATCATCGCGCGAATGCACACTGCCTTGTCGCCACCGAACTCGGCCAGATCGTCGTCGTGCAACGGCAGATACTCGGTGAGGTACTTGGAGAAGATGTCCTGCGCCGACTCCGCGTCCGGACGCTCGATCTTGATCTTCACATCGAGACGTCCTGGCCGCAGGATGGCCGGGTCGATCATGTCCTCGCGGTTGGACGCGCCGATCACGATGACGTTCTCCAAGCCCTCGACGCCATCGATCTCCGAGAGCAACTGCGGAACCACCGTGGTCTCCACATCCGACGAGACACCCGAACCACGGGTGCGGAAAATCGAGTCCATCTCGTCGAAGAACACGATCACCGGAGTGCCCTCGGACGCCTTCTCACGGGCCCGCTGGAAGATGATCCGGATGTGGCGCTCGGTCTCGCCCACGAACTTGTTCAGCAACTCGGGGCCCTTGATATTGAGGAAGTAGGACTTCGCTTCCTTGGCATCCTCACCCCGCGCTTCGGCGATCTTCTTGGCCAGCGAGTTGGCCACCGCCTTGGCGATGAGCGTCTTGCCACAGCCGGGGGGACCGTAGAGCAGCACACCCTTCGGCGGACGCAGCGCGTACTCGCGGAACAGATCCTTGTGCAGGAAAGGAAGCTCCACCGCGTCGCGAATCTGCTCGATCTGCCTACCGAGACCACCGATATCGCCGTAGTCGACGTCCGGCACCTCTTCCAGCACGAGATCTTCGACCTCGGCCTTGGGGATACGCTCGAACGCGAAGCCGGCCTTGGTGTCCACCAGGAGCGAGTCGCCGGGACGCAGCTTGCGGATCGGGGAATCGGGGTCGTCCAGATCATCGACCTCGGCGACCTTCGCGAGCGGACCCGCGAGCCATACCACACGTTCCTCGTCGGCATGGCCGACGACCAGGGCGCGGCGGCCGTCATCGAGAATCTCCCGCAAGGTGCCGATCTCGCCGACCGCGTCGTAGTATCCGGCCTCGACGACCGTGAGCGCTTCGTTCAGCCGTACGGTCTGTCCGTATTCGAGAGTGGAGGTCTCGATATTCGGCGAACACGTCAACCTCATCTTGCGACCCGACGTGAACACGTCGACCGTCTGATCGTCGTATACACCGATCAGAATGCCGTATCCACTCGGCGGCTGACCGAGCCGATCGACCTCCTCACGGAGCGCTACCAGTTGCTGGCGAGCCTCCTTGAGTGTGTCCATCAGCTTGGTATTGCGAATGGTCAGCGAATCGATGCGGGCTTCCAATTCCCGTGAGCGATCCGGCGAATCGGCCAGTTGCCTTCGGAGTGCAGCCGCCTCGGCGCGTACTGCCTCGAGCTCTCTCCAGGCCGCCGAATCCGAATTCTCGATGGGGCTCATGTGCTGCTCCTCCCAGTCCCGGTCTATCAACGCTACCGGTCGCGACCCATTCGCGCTTTCCGACATGGTTTCTTCGTGATCACATCTGGGCTGCGATCGGCGGCCGAGCAACCATGTTAGCCTCCCCTAACCCCCTGCGGCGAGTACCCTCGCCGACCAAGCCGAAAGGTTGCTGACGATGCTCCTTCCCGCCAGAACTCTCCGCGTTTCCGTGGCCGCCGTCACAGCGGCAGCAGCCGTGACCGTCGGACTGGCGGCCTGTGGCTCCGACGACTCCGCCGCGACGTCTCCCTCCGGCACGGCCGCTGCGTCGAGTACCCCCGCGCACGGCGACCATGCGGCGGGCACGCCGACCGCCGAGACGCTGCAGGGGGTGCTGGTCGAACTCGCCGACCCGAAGGTTGCCACCGCCGAGAAGACGAAGCTGATCGTCGACGGCGATAAGCGCGCCGCGAACATCGACCGGATGAACGCGGGACTGCAGAACTACCCACTGACTTTCGCGGTCGCCGACATCACCACCCAAGGCAACACGGCGAATGCCCAGGTGACCATCACCTCCCCGCACGGCGCCCCACCCCCGATTCCGATGTCCTGGGAGAACGTCGACGGTAGCTGGAAGCTCTCGGACGCGAGCGGCTGCCTGATGCTCGGCTTCGCGCAGGCACCCTGCGTCCCGGCCTGACCCACGCGGCCGCTCGGCAGGTGACCGCGGCACGGGAGCCGCAAATCGCCTGGCCCCGCGGCCTCAACCCTTCGACGGCCTACGCTGCGGTTTGGGGGTAACGGTGCCCTCGGCCAGCCTGCGGGCGCTGACGAGGAAGGCGGTGTGGCCTTGCATGCGATGTTCCGGACGCACCGCAAGTCCGACCACATGCCACGGCCGGACCAGCGACTCCCACGAGCGCGGCTCGGTCCAGCATTCCTGCTCGCGCAGCGCCTCCACGACCTTGGACAGTTGCGTGACGGTCGCGACGTAGACGATCAGCACGCCACCGGGCAGCAGCGCCTTCGACACCGCGGGCAGCGCGTCCCAGGGCGCGAGCATGTCCAGAACCGCCCGGTCGACCGGCTCTCCCGCGTAGTCGGCGACATCGCCGACGGTCAGCGACCAGTTAGCCGGACGTTCGCCAAAGAACGTATCCACGTTGCGGACGGCATGCTCGGCGTGGTCGGAGCGAATTTCGTAAGACACCACCTGCCCCTGCGGCCCGACCGCGCGCAGCAGCGAGCACGTGAGGGCACCGGAACCCGCGCCCGCCTCGAGCACCCGCGCACCCGGGAACATATCGCCCTCGTGCACGATCTGCGCGGCGTCCTTCGGATAGATCACCGCCGCGCCACGCGGCATGGACAGCACGTAGTCGATCAGCAGCGGGCGCAACGCCAGATACGGCGTTCCGTTGGTGGATTGCACCACGCTGCCCTCGTCGGCGCCGATCAGTTTGTCGTGTTTGATGCCGCCGCGATGGGTGTGGAACTCCTTGCCCGGCTCCAAGACCACCGTGTACAGGCGCCCTTTGGCATCGGTCAGCTGTACCCGGTCACCGATGGTGAATGGCCCGGTCCGTCTGGCCGTCATGAATCTCCGTTCCGCTGGTTCGAATCCGTGCTGTCGCGCACCGGCGTGTCGGTGCCGCCGGATAGCCTGCCAGGTATGTGCTCGCCCGTATCCACGCACCCTGCCGACAACGCGCCGGCGCCCGCGCCCGACGCCGGGGCAGGGCGGTCGCGGCCCGCGCTGTCGCCTTCGCGAGCAACGGATTTCAAACAGTGCCCGCTGAAATATCGGTTCCGGGCGATCGATCGGATCGCGGAGCCACCGTCGCGGCACGCCGTACGCGGCACGGTGGTACACGCGGTGTTGGAGGACCTCTATGGTCTGCCCTCGACCGACCGCCTGCCCGAGCGGGCCGACGGACTGGTGCCGATTGCCTGGGCGCGAGTGCGGGCCGAACGGCCGGAAGTGGACGAGTTGATCGCCGACGAGCAACTCGAACAGTTCCTCGACGAAGTGCGCGCGCTTGTGCGGCGCTACTACCGGCTGGAGGACCCGACCCGCTTCGACCCGGAGTCGCGAGAGGCCAAGGTGGAAGTCGAGCTCGACGACGGCGTGCTCTTGCGCGGGTTCATCGATCGGATCGACGCGGCGCCGACCGGAGCGCTCCGGGTGGTCGACTACAAGACCGGTCGCGCACCGGGACCGACGCAGGAAACCAGGGCGCTGTTCCAGCTGAAGTTCTATGCACTGGCGCTGCTGCGCACCCGCGGCATCGTGCCGGCCCAGCTACGGCTGGTCTACCTGGCCGACGAGCAGATCCTCACCTATGCCCCCGACGAGGAGGAATTGCTGCGCTTCGAGCGGACGCTCGGGGCGCTGTGGGCGGCCATCCTGGACGCGGGTCGGACCGGCGAGTTCCAGCCCAGTCCGAGCTGGTTGTGTTCTTACTGCGACTACAAGCATCTGTGCCCGGAGTTCGGCGGGACTCCGCCGCCCTACCCGGGCTGGCCGACCGGCGGTGCCGACGAGTCACCGGACGAGACCTTGTCCGACGCAGTATCCGACTGAGCGTCCACGCCTGGTCGCGGCCGCCGTGGGCCGAGTGGACTGCCGTGTGCTCCGATGATCGCGACCGCCGGGATCAGGACCGCCACACCGACCATCTCCCATGATGTCGAACAGGCACGCACCGGGACAAAGCCCCGTCCGCATCACGACCAGACCGTGAACTCGTCGCTCAGCGGAGTCGAAACCCGTGGCCGACAACCGGATTGGTCACGACGGCCGAGGCCGGACACCGTGCCCGGCCGTCAATCCGCGCGACCGTCTGCACCCCGGTGGTTTCGGAGATGTCCATCGCTGCCGCGATCAGCTACGCCGAGGTGTCCTGATGCCGCGTCCCGACGTACCGGCGCTTCGGGGTTCCGGCCTCGGTGACCCGATGCCTCGAATGTTCAGAATGCCCGGCAGGAGCGGATATCGGTGGCCAGGATCGCCTTGGCGCCGAGATCGGCGAGCTGGTCCATCACTTCGTTGCCCGACTTGCGCGGCACCAGCGCACGGACCGCTACCCACCCGGTGTCGGCCAACGGCGCCACGGTCGGCGACTCCAACCCCGGGGTGATCTCGACCGCGGCGTCGAGCAGTTCCTTGGGACAGTCGTAGTCCAGCATCAGGTACTGCTGGGCGAAGACGACGCCCTGGACACGGGCAACCAACTGATTGCGCGCGCGGTCGCGTTGATCGGCGCCACTGCGCTCGATCAGCACACCCTCGGAATCGCACAGCGTCTCGCCGAATGCGACCAGGTTGTGCTGGCGGAGGGTGCGACCCGAACCGACCACATCGGCGATGGCGTCGGCGACGCCGAGCTGGATGGAGATCTCGACCGCGCCGTCCAGACGGATCACCTCGGCCTCGATGCCGCGCCCGCGCAGATCGCTCGACACCAGGTTCGGGTACGAGGTCGCGATCCGCTTGTCGGAGAGGTCCTCGACCTTCCACTCCCGTCCCGCCGGGGCGGCGTAGCGGAAGGTGGAGCGGCCGAAGCCGAGCGCGAGTCGCTCCTGCACGGGTGCGGCGGAATCCAGCGCCAGATCCCGGCCGGTGATGCCGAGATCGAGTTCGCCGGAGCCGACATAGATCGCGATGTCCTTGGGCCGCAGAAAGAAGAACTCGACCTGGTTGGCCGGATCGAGGACGGTCAGATCACGCGAATCGGTGCGTTTGCGGTAGCCGGCCTCGGCAAGGATCGAGACCGCGGATTCGGAGAGGGCGCCTTTGTTGGGGACTGCGACGCGCAGCATGAGGTGGGAGTCCTTTCAGGAGGAGAAACGGGATCAGACGGCCGTCACAGATGTCGGTACACGTCTTCGAGCTTCAGCCCACGACCCACCATCAGCACCTGTACCCAGTACAGCAGCTGGGAGATCTCCTCGGCGAGCGACTCGTCGCTCTCGTGTTCGGCGGCCAGCCACACTTCCCCGGCCTCCTCGAGCACCTTCTTACCCTGGCTATGCACGCCGGCGTCCAGCGCGGCAACGGTTCCGGACCCCGCGGGGCGGTTGACCGCACGATCCTGCAGCTCGGCGAACAGGGTTTCGAAGTTCTTCACGATCAGCCATTGTTTCAGACCCGGGTGCGGACCTGTTGCTCCGGCCCGTCCCGGCCACCACCACGACTGCCCGGTCCCCGGAACCCGCCATCGCAACGATCGGGGCGCTGGAGACCGGGCGGCACCGGGCTAGGCGTCGGCCAGTAGCGCCTCCAGGTCCGCGACCGCCGTGCGAAGCTGGTCCGCGAACGCGTGCATCTGATCGGCGACCGGCTTCGGGGTAGCCAGGTAGAGGTTCCAGCGGTCCGGAAGCAGGACATAGGCGATCCCGATACACCGCGAGCTGGTCGAGCCGAACCCGAAGTATCGAATGTTGACCGACGGCGCCGAGCTGGTGCTCAAGTAGTCGTCGCGCATGATCGTCCAGCCCGGGCTGTCGTAGAGCGGAATCGGGGCCGTGACGCCCAACTCCGCGCCGCGGCGGCGCTGGATCCACTGCAGTTCCCACAGGTGCTGCTCGGGTGCGTCACCCGCCTGGCATTGCTTGGCCCGCTCGACATGCGCGGCAGCCGCGGTCCGCGCGGCGGCGAGTCTCGCCGCCGTGTCCGCGTCCCGGTTCTGCATCGTGTCTACGAAAGCGACCATCTCCGGCGTGACCACCCGCATCGCCTCGGTGCGGCCGTTGCGGTACTGCCTGGTAGCGATGGACTCGTAGGTGGCGCCGGTGAGCCCCTTGCTGCGGCGGTGCGCGAGCTGGTAACTCAGCTGCGCGAACGCGTCCGGCGAGATGCCGAGTTGTTTGGCGCGCCGGGTGCCGAAGTCCGGGAACGACACCGTCTCGGTCGCGTTCGCCACGGCATACTGTGCGAAGGCGGCGCCGGCCGCGGCGATGTCGCCGCGCTGCGCCGCGTCCAGCACGAACTCGATCGGTTCGATCGCGGGCAGGCCCTGGGCCTGCGCCCCGGACCGGACGGCGTGCTCGGACACGGGGGTTTCCAGCAGAGTATCGACGAAAGACAGAATGGTCGTGCCGTCCAGTCCGCAGTGTTCGATATTGATGCCGGCCTGACCGTCGCCGAAGACGATGAACGACACCGCCTTGTCGAACCATCGGTTCGCGCTGTCGCCGTGCAACAGCTGATCGCAGGCGTGCAACTCGTCGCGCGGAGTGAAGTCCTCGAGGCAGATCGCGAACAGCGCGGTCTCGATGGTATCCAGTGCCGCGGCGTTCGCCGGTTCGGCCAGCAATTTCTGTCTGCTGGCCGCCCACTCGGCCCGTGCCTTGGTCGTGAGGTGCCCGACTGCGGTATCGGTACGCGCTGGGCGGGCGCCCGCCTTCAATACCGCGCGCAACCCATCGGCGAGATCCTCCGGTGAGTACGGCGCACCGTCGGGACCGATCACTTCCATCCGGAACATGCTGCCGCGGAAGAACACCACGATGTGCCCGGCCTCCGAATGGCCCGGCCAGTCATCGCTGTAGGGCACCCGCACGGTGTCCTGCGCCACCCCGGGGATGCGGGTCTCGGAGAACAGATACTTGTTCTGCCACATCGACAGCGGCTGCCCGCGCTGGGTCGCCGGCGGGATGGCCTCCCGGTCGAGCGCCAGCTTGTAGGCGAGGGCGGCGGAGATGGTCCCGGCCGCGCGGTCCACCTGTGTCGCCGCGGTGGAGTCGCCCAGCGGGGTGTCGTCGCGGAACAGGAAGAAGAAGTTCGCATTCAACGCGATCCGATCCCGCCTGCCCAGATATCGCGAGGGCCAGAACAGATCCAGCCAGCTGCCCACGCCGGGGGTCGCGTCGTACTCCGCGAGTGCCGCGTGCAGCGTGCGCCCCGGGCCGTCGGCACGCAGCAGGTCCTCGACCGCGGCAGTGGTGGTGGCGAGTTCGTCAGCGGTGAGCAGCGGTGCGCACCACTGCAGGAACCGGCCGCAGCTGTCCTCCAGCGTCGGCAGGGGCACCCTGGGCAGGTGATCGTCGGCGGCGAAGGTGCGTTCGGTCAATGCGGATCCTCGGTGTCGGCGTGATATTTCGGCAACGGCCTGGACAGATACAGGGCGGCATAGAGCCAGCCGGCATCCTCGCGTCCGGTGGTATCGATCCCCCTGGCGGACAGGGTGTTCAGCACCTGGGTCCGTTCGGCGTCGGAGGCGAACCTGCGCTGCTCGTACAGCCCGGGCGCCTGTTCGGTGCGGTAGCCGAGCGCGGCGAGTTCCGCCGCGATCGGAGCGAAGTCGTACATGCGCAACACAAAGTGTGCCATCCAGGGCCGCCTGCGCGGATGCGCGGTGGCCACCCGGGCGAGCGTCTTCTCGGTGACGTAGCCGACGCAACCGGTGGAGACCACCAGGTCTGCGGTGGCCAGCACCGCACGCTGCTCGTCGGTCGGTTCGCCGGACTCCAGGTCGGCGTGCACCACCTCATGGAGCAGACCGGCCTCGTGCGCGTAGTCGAGCGCGGGGCGGGAGGCGTCCATGCCGAGGAAGCGGACGTCGGTCGGGCCGGTGTGCGCGTCCAGACGGGCTCGGTCGCGTCGGATGAGACCGGCGCGGTCGGAGTCAGCGTCGTAATGACCGACCAGCCCGCGCATCGTGGTGTCGAAGCGCAACAGCGCCGCGTTGATGCCGTAAGAACAGCCGATGTCCAGGACCGTCGGGGCGGTCACTCGGGCAGAGGCGCGGTACTGCCTGATCTGCTGTTGGAAGAATGGCTTCGCCAGTTCCGGAATGCGGTAGTCCAGATCGGACATGCGTGCGTAGTACGCGCGTGGATCGGGGCGGTCGTAGATGTCGTCGAAAGACGCTTTCCCAGTTGTGTGCAACGGCACCGGCACGGTCTGTCCTCTCGGGTCGAGCTCGGTCAGTCGAGCCGCTGGGCTCAGTCGAGTAGTCGGTCGCCCCGGACAGCGGCGGCCTCGGCGGCCAGGTGGTCGGGTAGCACGCGACCGAACAATTGCCGGGTTCGTTCCACTGTGCCGACCACCCCCGGCCGATCGGTGTAGGCGAAGATCGCCGAATGACGTTGGCGCGCACCGACAACAGGTGAGACGCGGTGCAACGCAAACCGGCCGCGGAACAATTGCAGGTCGCCTGGACGCAGCGCCAACCGTTTGACGAGACGGTCGCCCGAGCCGGTCAGCACAGCGCGTACGTCGTCGAGATGTTCCCCCTCGGGTGTGCGGATGTTGGGGCAATACTCGAAGACGCCACCGGACTCCGCGGACTGGGTCAGCATGGAAACGGTGAACTCGTTGGTGTCGAAATGCCAGGGATGCGACATTCCCGGCGCGACGACGTTGAGGCACAGTCCGGCGAGAGGATCGGCGAACTCGTGCACCTCGGGCAGATCGAAGCAGTCCGCGACGAAACGCTGAAACCGCTGGTCGGTGTAGAGCTGGTGGATCAGGGCGTCGGCCGGAATACGGTCGCGGGGCACGAAGGCGTTGCCGCGCTCGAGCACGATACGCCCCGGATGATCCTGTGGCAGTTCGGCATCCAGCGGAATGTTATAGACGTTGACCCGCTCGATCACATAGTGCGCATGGGGAGCGATCCGCTCACCCTGTACCCGTAGGGTCTCGGCCAGTTGCGTCCGAATGAATCCGCGGAGCACGGTGCAGCCGCTGTCCTCGAGATCGGCACGCGCACGGCGCACCGCCTCGTGCCGGCCTGGACTTTCCGAATCCGCGAGGGGATATCGACCGGTATCTACGATCTCGTCGAGTACGCCCAACGCTGCCATGGCGTCATTTTGATGCAGCACACGCCGACACGCCCGGGATTCGGAGAGATTGCCGGTGATCACGGTCACACTTACCAGCAGCATTCACTCCCGTTGCGGCACAGTAACTCTCAGTACACCGGGGTCGGGAGTGTCGGGCCGGGAGCGACTCGGCCGCGCACCAGCAGCGCGCTGTCGAGGTAGTCGACAGTCAGACCGACCAGCGAATCCCGGAAAACGCGACCCGGCGCATCCGGCACCGGAATCTCGCACGGAACGACCACCACCGTGCAGCCCGCAGCCTCGGCGGCGCTGGCGCCCGTCGGCGAATCCTCCACCGCCACACAGTGTCGCGGATCCAGACCGAGCAACTCGGCAGCGCGCAGGTAGACATCCGGCTTCGGCTTGCCGTGCGCCACTTCATCCCCACAGACCGACACGTCGAAAAAGTCGCGACCGAGAGTGTCGAGCCCGAACTCGGTGAGTGACCGTTTGGTGTTGGTGACCAGAGCACTGGGCAGACCTGCCGCGCGCACCATGGCAAGCGCGTCCTTCGCACCGGGTCGCCACGGGATGGGTCCGGTCATCAACTCGGCGACCCTCCGGTCCAGGAACATCCTCGCCGCCCGAAGCGCGTCGCCGGTGGGCTCGAGGCCGAGGCCGGTGAAGATGATTCGCAGCGCGTCCGGACCGGACGCGCCGATCAGCGCGTGCCGGAGCGCGTCGGTCATCTCACGGCCGTGTTCACGCGCCAGCTCGCGCAACGCGATATCCCACAGCTTCTCCGAATCGAGTAGCGTGCCGTCCATATCCCAGAGCACTCCGCCCAGTCGCGCTGTCACGTTCGGTGCGTCTCCTCGGTCTCGCCGCTAGGCGCCGGATGCGGCGATCTGCAGCCGGCCATTGTCCCCGACGACCTGGACCCATCGGTTTTCCGAGGTCGTCGAGCCATCTTTCAGGGTATAGGTCAGCGAAACAACCACTCGGTTCGCACCGCTCGGTGTGACCGCGGCCACGCTCACCGAACGAATCGTGCCCCAGAAGTTCACGTACGAGTCGTGGCCGGTCTGCGCCTGGTACGCGGACGACAACTGGGACCAGGCGCCGGACACGTTGCCTGGGAGCATTCCGTAGTAGCCCCGAACGAAGGCGGCGATCTGGTCGGCCGGCGGCGGACCGGTCGGCGTGGGGGTGCCGGTCGTGCTCGGCGCAGGCGTCGTACTGGGCGCCGGCGTGACGCTGGGCGTGGACGTGGCGCTCGACGTGGACGTGGCACTCGGCGTGGACGTGGCGCTCGGCGCAGGGGTGGCGCTTGCCGCAGGAGTCGCGCTCGACGCGGGCGTGGTGCTCGGCGTCGCCGAGATCGGACCAGGCACGGATGTCGACGGCGGCACGGGAGACCGAGGCGCGGGCGGCGCCGCGGGCTCCTGATGGACCGGTGCGACCGCGTCGACCGACGACGGTGGTGGGTTGTCACCGGGCGCCTGCGGAACGGAGACCGACGGCGTCGTGGCTACGGCATCGTCACCACCGCCACGCACCACCATCGCGACGATCCCCGCCATCACCAGTACCGCGACTAGCGCGGCGGCAGCGAGAACGGTCCCGACAGTGCGCTCGGAACCGCCGCCGCCGGGCCGAGTTGTGCCACCGCGCGGCGGGTTCGGGGGCTGGGAAGAAACCGATTGGGGCGCAGCGGAACCGGGCTGTGCGTCGGGCCCGAGCGCGGCGGCTTCCTCCGCCCCGGGCGGGACTGAACCTGGTTGCCGCACCATGGCCGTCGTGCCGTCCGCTCCGGGCAGGGGCAGCGCCGGGACCGAGACCGACGCCAGTCGCGGATCCCGGCCGGCGGCAACGGCTTCCAGCGCCTCCTTGGCCTCACGCATGGTGAGCCTCGCATCGATGGTCGGGGCGAGCAGACGCATCAGCACCGGCGTGAGCGCGCCCGCCGCGGCGGGTGGCTCGATGTGCGCCCTGGCCACTGCGTGTAGCAGAGCGAGCGGGTTGTCCCCCTCACCGAATGGCGGACTGCCCGTCACGGCCGCGTACAACGTCGAGCCGAGAGCGAAGACATCGGAGGCCGGTTCCGGATCCTCGCCGCGCGCCACCTCCGGCGCCAGATAGGCAGGCGTGCCCGCGAGGAACCCGGTGGCGGTGACCGTCACGTCACCGACGGCTCGGGAGATGCCGAAGTCGGTGATCTTCACCCTGCCGTCGTCGCCGACAAGCAGATTGGCCGGCTTCACATCCCGGTGCATGATCCCCGCGTCGTGCGCGGCGGCCAGCGCGGCCGCGACTTGGGCGCCGATCTCGGCGACCTCGGTGGGCGCCAGCGTGCCCGTGCCGGACAGCTTGGTCGCCAGGCTGGGCGCGTCCATGTACTCCATGACCAGCCACGGCTGGCCGTCCTCTTCGGCCACATCGAAGACGGTGATGGCGTTCGGATGGTGCAGCCGCGCGGCGATCCTGCCCTCCCGCATGGCGCGTCGCTTCGCCTCCAGCGCCGCCGATCGGGTCAGCCCGGGACCGAGCAGCAACTGCTTGACCGCGACGGTTCGCTGCAGCCGGACATCGGTGGCCCGCCAGACCACTCCCATGGCGCCGGTACCGATCTGATCCGTGAGCCGGTATCGTCCCGCGATCAATCGATCCGCCGTCATGGTGGTGTGCCTCTCCTGCTTACGCGCCTAGCCGTCCAGCACTCCGCACGTGACCGGAAACCTCCGAAATCGCACGCGCCGAGGTGCTTTGCACCCCGAGAGCAGCGACACGAACGCATCCGCCGACTGCCCCGGATGCAGTTGCAACGCTTCGACAATGGCACACCCACCCGACAGACATCCACCCTCCGATGCGGGCGCCCGTGATCGAGCGTATCGAGGCCGCGAGCCTATCCGCCGAATCGCGCGCCGCGGCGGGCGGATTTCCGCAAATCACGGCATATGTCCAGGTAGCCAAGGCCATGATCGCCGCCGAATCCCGCTACGCCACACGTGAACACCATCACACTGTCCGAACGGTTCGCGGAGCACCGTGGCTGCCTCAGATCCTCGGCGGCCCGATCCGAGTGCGATCGGATGCCACGTTTGCCCGCCGATCGCCTGCGCGGAAGATCGCGGTCGGTCGCGACCCGGCAGTAGCGTGGCACGCGGACCGATCCGGGACCGGTCAGGCGTTGAAGTACTTCGCTTCCGGGTGCAGCAGCACGAACGCGTCGGTGGACTGTTCGGGATGCAGCTGGAGCTCCTCGGACAGCACGACGCCGATGCGTTCGGCCTCGAGCAGGTCGACCAGCTTGGCGCGGTCCTCCAGATCGGGGCAGGCACCGTAGCCGAAGGAGTAGCGGGCGCCGCGGTAGCCGAGTTTGAAATAGTCCTGCACATCCGCAGGATCGGAATCGGCGACCGCGTGACCGTCGAGAACCAGCTCTTCCCGGATCCGACGGTGCCAGTACTCGGCCAGCGCTTCGGTGAGCTGGACGCCGATGCCGTGCACCTCGAGATAGTCGCGGTAGCTGTCGCCCGCGAACAGTTCGTTGGCGAAATCGGCGATCGGCTGGCCCATGGTGACCAGTTGGAACGGCAGCACGTCCACCTGACCGGTCGCTGTGGCGTATGACCGCGACCGGATGAAGTCGGCGATACACAGGAACCGGTCACGCTGCTGGCGCGGGAAAGTGAACCGATAATGTTCCGGCGCAGCGGGATCCGGCTCGGTGAGCACGACGACGTCGTCGCCCTCGGAGATCGCGGGGAAGTAGCCATACACTACCGCGGCATGCTGCAACACACCCTCGGTGCTCAACCGGTCCAGCCAGGCGCGTAACCGCGGCCTGCCCTCGGTCTGCACCAGTTCGTCGTAGCTCGGGCCGCCGCTGCGCTGTCCACGCAGCCCCCACTGGCCGAGGAACAGCGCCCGCTCGTCGAGCAGACCCGAGTACTCGTGCAGCGCCAGCCCTTTCACCACCCGGGCGCCCCAGAACGGCGGTACCGGCACCGGCAGGTCCGCGGCGACATCCGAGCGTTCCGGCACCACGACCGGCACCTCGACCGCCTTGCGCTCCGCGGCGATCCGCTTGGACCGTTCGTGGCGCGCCTTGCGCTCGGCGGCCCGCTCCCGCTCAGCGATGGCCTCCCGACTGTCCGGGTCAGGGCCGCCACCGCGCTTGCGGGTCATGATGTCGTCCATCAACCGCAGGCCCTCGAACGCGTCACGTGCGTAGTGCACGTCGCCTTCGTAGACGTCGGTGAGATCGTTCTCGACGTAGGCACGGGTGAGCGCCGCACCGCCGAGGAGCACGGGGAACTGCTCGGCGACGCCTTTGACGTTGAGCTCCTGCAGATTCTCCTTCATCACGACGGTCGACTTCACCAGGAGACCGGACATGCCGATGACGTCGGCCTTCTTGTCGACCGCGGCGTCGAGGATGGTCGCGATCGGTTGCTTGATACCGAGGTTGACCACTTCGTAGCCGTTGTTGGACAGGATGATGTCGACGAGGTTCTTGCCGATATCGTGCACATCGCCCTTGACGGTGGCCAACACGATGCGACCCTTGCCGCTGTCATCGGTGGTCTCCATATGCGGCTCGAGATAGGCCACGGCGGCCTTCATCACCTCGGCGGACTGCAAGACGAACGGCAGCTGCATCTGGCCGGACCCGAACAGCTCACCGACCGTCTTCATCCCCGACAGCAGGGTCTCGTTGATGATCCGCAGCGGTGGCACCTCGATCATGGCGGCGTCCAGATCGGACTCGATACCGTTGCGCTCACCGTCGACGATCCGCCGTTCCAGCCGCTCGAACAGCGGAAGCGCCGCAAGCTCCTCGGCGCGCGAGGCCTTCGACGACGCGGCGGACACCCCCTCGAACAACGCCATCAGCTTCTGCAGCGGGTCGTAGTCCGCGGCGCGGCGGTCGTACACCAGATCCAGCGCGGTCTGTCGCTGCTCGTCGGGGATCCGGCTGATAGGAAGGATCTTGGAGGCATGCACGATCGCGGAATCCAAACCGGCCTCGACACATTCGTGCATGAACACCGAGTTGAGCACCTGACGCGCCGCCGGATTGAGACCGAAGGAAATGTTCGACAGGCCGAGTGTGGTCTGGACGTCCGGATGCCGGCGCTTGAGTTCGCGAATGGCCTCGATGGTCTCGGCGCCGTCGCGACGTGACTCCTCCTGGCCGGTGCCGAGGGTGAAGGTGAGGGTGTCGATGATGATGTCGCTCGCCCGCAGACCCCAGGTGCCGGTGATGTCGGCGATCAGCCGCTCGGCGATCTCCACCTTCTTCGCCGCGGTCCGCGCCTGACCTTCCTCGTCGATGGTCAGCGCGACCACCGCCGCGCCGTGCTCGGCGACCAGCCGCATGGTCTGCTGGAAACGTGAGTCCGGGCCGTCGCCGTCCTCGTAGTTCACC
The DNA here is from genome assembly GCF_040648115.1 of Nocardia sp. NPDC049190. Classification (NCBI taxonomy): domain Bacteria; kingdom Bacillati; phylum Actinomycetota; class Actinomycetes; order Mycobacteriales; family Nocardiaceae; genus Nocardia; species Nocardia sp. NPDC049190. The sequence continues at coordinate 42,811 of NZ_JBEZDE010000010.1, read as the reverse complement.
GAGTTCACCGCGCAGCGGCCGCCCAGGTGTTCCAGACCGGCCCGCAAGACCGGGACCTCGGTGGAGTCGAGCATGATCGGCAGTGTCGAGGCGGTGGCCAGCCTTGCCGCCAGTGCCGCCATGTCCGTGGCGCCGTCGCGGCCGACGTAGTCGACGCACAAGTCGAGCATGTGCGCGCCATCCCGGGTCTGGTCCTTGGCGATGTCCAGGCACTTCTGCCAGTCCTCGGCAAGCATGGCCTCGCGGAAGGCCTTGGAGCCGTTGGCGTTCGTCCGCTCGCCGATCATCAGGACCGAGGCGTCCTGTTCGAACGGCACCGCGGTGTACATGCTGGACACACTCGGCTCATGCGCCGGCGTGCGGCGCTCGGCGATCGGCGCAAGAGTCCGCTCCACCTCGCGCACCGCAGCGGTGAGCTGGCGGATGTGTTCCGGCGTCGTGCCACAGCAACCGCCGACCATCGCGAGCCCGAATTCGGAGAGGAAACCGCGCAGCGCGACCGCCAGTTCCTCGGGGGTGAGCGGATACACCGCGCCGTCGGCGCCCAGTACCGGCAGACCGGCATTCGGCATCACCGAGACCGGCACCCGCGCGTGCCGGGACAGGTGCCGCAGATGTTCGCTCATCTCGGCCGGCCCGGTCGCGCAGTTCAGACCGATCATGTCGATGCCGAGCGGCTCCAGGGCGGTCAGCGCCGCGCCGATCTCGCTGCCGACCAGCATGGTGCCGGTGGTCTCCACCGTGACATGCGTGATGATCGGGACTCGGCGGCCCAGCGTCGTCATCGCTCGCTGGCTGCCGATCACGGCCGCCTTCACCTGCAGCAGGTCCTGGCAGGTCTCGATCAGGATGGCGTCGGCGCCGCCATCGAGCATGCCGAGGGCTGACTCGGTGTAGGCGTCGCGCAGCGCGGAGAACGGGGCGTGGCCCAAGGTGGGCAGCTTGGTGCCCGGACCCATCGAGCCGAGCACGTATCGTGGCGTACCGTCCGCCGACGGGCCCATCTCGTCGGCTACCTCCTTGGCCAACCGGGTCCCACGCTCGGAAAGGTCACGGATCCGATCGGCAAGGTCGTAGTCGGCGAGGTTCGGCAGGTTGCAGCCGAAAGTGTTGGTCTCGACCGCGTCGGCGCCCGCCTCGAAATAGGCGCGGTGGATACCCTTGAGTACATCCGGACGGGTGTCGTTCAGGATCTCGTTGCAGCCCTCCAGCCCACGGAAATCGTCCAAGGTCAGGTCAGCGGTCTGCAGCATCGTGCCCATCGCCCCGTCACCGACGACGACACGGCGGCGAAGCGTGTCGAGCAGCGTCGTGTCGAACTCGGCGGGGCGGGGCGCAGACATGCAATCCAGCGTAGTGGGCACGGCGGACGATCCAGGCCACGAGAGTAGGCCTCGGTGTCCTGTACCACACTCGAGGTAGGCGACAACCGGGCAAACACGCCGACCCGTCGGGCGGTCATAGGACACGCCATAACCGCTCACACCGTAGGCTGACCGAGTGAACGCCAGTGAAACTCCCGATCCGGAACTGCCAACGTTGCGGGATCCGGTACTGGTCGCTGCCTTCGAAGGCTGGAACGATGCCGGTGACGCGGCCAGCGGCGCGGTCGAGCATCTGGAACTGATCTGGGACGCCGAACCGCTGGCCGAACTCGACTCCGAGGATTATTACGACTATCAGGTGAACCGGCCGACGGTACGCCAAGTAGACGGCGTGACCAGGGAGATCCAGTGGCCCTCGACGATGCTGTCGGTCTGTTCGCCACCGGGCAGCGACCGCGACGTGGTGTTGCTGCGCGGCATCGAACCGAACATGCGCTGGCGCAGTTTCTGCGGTGATCTGCTGGAGTTCATCGAACAGCTCGGGGTACAGACCGTCGTCATCCTCGGCGCGCTGCTGGCCGATACCCCGCACACCAGGCCGGTTCCGGTGACCGGCTCCGCCTACAGCAAGGAGGCGGCCGAGCGGTTCAGTCTGGAGCAGACCCGCTACGAGGGACCGACCGGCATCACCGGCGTACTGCAGGACCAGTGTGTGAAGGCGGGCGTGCCCGCGGTGTCGTTCTGGGCCGCGGTGCCACACTACGTCTCCCAACCGCCGAACCCGAAGGCGACCATCGCCCTGCTCCACCGAGTCGAGGATGTGCTCGACATCGAGGTGCCGCTCGGCGAGCTGCCCACCCAAGCCGAGGACTGGGAGACCGCGGTCAATGAGATGACCGTCGGCGACGACGAGATCAGCGAGTATGTGCGCTCGCTGGAGGAGCGCGGCGACGCCGCGGTCGATGTGAACGAAGCGATGGCGAAGATCGACGGCGACGCCATCGCCGCCGAATTCGAGAAGTACCTGCGCAGGCGGGGACCGGGCAGCTTCGGACTCTGAACTCGTTGCGCCGCGGCGGCTTCGGTTCCCGCGGCGGTTCGCGGCAGTGCGCCGGAGAGTCCCGTTCAGGCCGCGACCTGAGCTCAGCGGGTTGTGCTCAGCGATTCCTGTCGCCGACCGAAATGCTGCTGCTCGACAAGGTTCTCGGCGACATACGGCTTCGCCACCGGGCGCCGCTGCTTCCTCGCGGTAGTCGTCTGTTTCCCGGTCGCGGCCACGTCACTGCTCCGAATCTCGGTGGATGGACCGACTGGAGCCGCGCACTATCGGGTCGTGACTACGAAGGCCACATCAACCGTCGAGTTCCGATACCGGGCCATCGTCCGATACCCACCGAGGAATGCGCCGTCGGGTACCGCTGGAGTGTGGTTGTCGGCTCGGATGGACCGTGGCGACGACGGTTGGTGATCGGTTGGGCTGTACTGACCACGATGCCAGGGTCTTCGGCTGTCCAGATCGACCTCGGTTGACCATGGCGGGCCTGCTGGCATCGGCGCGACTTCCCACGATCCCCGAGCTCGCGCTCTGCGCCGACGGCACGGTAGCGCCGATCGATGGCTCGATGTTCGTCGATTCGCTGGACCGGCAGGTGTATCCACTGTCGGGCAACACCATCGCGCAACGTTGTTCGTGTGCCGCGCGGTCGTTATGGTTGCGACCACGGTGGTGACGAGACCGCGGGAAGTGGGATCGGCCGGCGGCCGAACGATCATGTCGATGCGCTCAACTCTCGATGGTCCAGATCCGCGCCGCGGCGTCCTGGGCCAGTTTCGCGAGCAGGATGTCTCGTGGAATCGTCTGGCCGGCAAAGTGATCGAGCGAGGGAACCACCACGTGGTGTGCGTCGGCGCGCTTGAGCTCCCGGGTCAGCTCGGCTAAGGCCGTGCCGTCACCCCCTGTCGATTCATGGAACGTCGCGGCGAAACAGAGCCCTTCCTCACGAGCGAGACTGCTCATGGCGTCCTCGAGCTCTTCGCTTTGGCCATCGGCCAGATCGTCACGCAAGTATCCATAGATCAACGCTTCCACCCGAACCTCCGTTGGATTGGCATCGCTGTTCTTTTGTGTGGATCCACCCGTTCTACGGGGTTATTGCGCTTCATGCAAGGGCAGATGTACTTGCAACTGCTCTTACACTGCGGGCGGGCTAACTCCCCGCTTCTCTCTTCAGCATGCACAAAGCCGCAGTGCGGATATAGATGTCAACGGGGGGACAACTCCCTGCCCTAATGCGGCCGCCAAACGTTAGCTGGTGCGATACTACAGACGTGACTGCTGGCGACGATCGACCCCTCTGGGCTGTCCGAATGCGTTCCGAGCGCGATGCGAGGAGGTGGTCCCAAGCTGATGCTGTCCGCGTAATGCGCACCAAGTCAACACATAACCTGCCGACCGACAGCACCCTGCTACGAAACTGGCGCCGCTGGGAATCGGGCGAATCGCGCCCGGATGATTTCTACGCCCCCCTCATCGCCGCCGCGTTCGACACCGTGACCGCGGCGTTCTTCCCGAAGGCACGGCCGAATCGGGATGACGAGTTGCTCTCCGCCACCGGGATGGACACCCTGGAGTTCATCGGCCGGTTGCGCATGTCCGACGTGTCTTCGGTGACGCTGGAAGCCATTCGGATCACCGCCGAGCGCCTGTGCTGCGAGTATTCCGACACCGACCCGCATTACCTGCACGCCGAAGGTACTGCGTGGCTGCGCAGAATCACCTCGTTGCTGGACGGACGCCTGACCCTGTCGCAGCACCGCGAGATCCTGGTTCTCGCAGGCTGGGTCGCGCTATTGGTCGGGTGCGTCGACTTCGACCTGGGCAGACGAACGGCCGCCGAGGCGACCCGCCGTGCCGCGCATTCGCTGGGGCGGGAGGCCGAGAACACCGAGATCACTGCCTGGGCCGCGGAACTGGCAGCGTGGTTCGCCCTCACCCAGGGGAACTATCACGGCGTCATCGAAGCGGTAGGCCCGGCACTGGAGGTCAGCGGAAACCTGGGCGTCGGCATTCAACTCGCGGCACAGCGCGCCAAAGCATGGGCCAGGCTCGGCGATCGGCGCGAGGCGGAAGCCGCACTGGCGGACGGCCGAGCAATCCTCGAGCGACTCGATTTTCCGGCGAATCTGGACAACCACTTCGTCATCGACGCACGAAAATTCGACTTCTACGCAATGGACTGCTGCCGAGTGGCGGGCGAAGATCGGCTCGCGGAATCCTACGCGCGCGAGGTGATCCGGAACTCGACCTGCGCCGACGGTTCGCTGCGCAACCCGATGCGGGTATCGGAGGCACACTTGACCCTGGCCATGGTCGCGGTCCGCAATCGTGATCTCGAACTGGCGCTGGATGAAGGCATGCGCGCGCTCACAGGCGAACGCCGCTCGCTGCCTTCGCTGCTGTGGATCGCGGGCGAGGCCGCGCGCGAGATCATCGAGCGCTTTCCCGACGACCCGCGCACCCAGCAGTATCTGGACCAGTTGCGTGCACTGTCGGTCTAGTGACCACCTCTGCGCGACAGCACCAGCGAACAACGCCGAACCCAGCTCTGACACGGCGAATTCCGGAACACTGTGCATACGGCGATCTGCCCGCTACTACCCTGTTGCCGGTGACCGACTCTGTCGACGGCTCCGGCTCCGTCCGCTGGGACGACCGGCTGCGGCTGTTCTCCTTCGCCACCGCCGAGCGACGCGCCGACTACCTCTGGGTACTGCGCGCGTTCGACAGCGCTCGGGCGGCATACGTCGTGTTGCTGCACGCCGACGACGTGGCCGAGTGGATCGAGCGCGCAGGAGGCGCGCCACGCACTCCCGGTTTCCACGAGGGGAGTCAACCGATCTCGACTGCCGAAGCCGCGACCGACGCCACCGAGCGCCGAACGGCAGGCGATCCGGTCGTGGCCACGCCAGACCGACCAGCAGTCCGATCGCAGGTCTGGAGCCAGGTCGGCACACCCGACAGGTCAGATGTCGTCGCGTCGAGCGATCCCTGCGCCATCAGGGATGCGCTATACGCCGACACCCCGACCGAATCACCAACCGCCATATCCGATAGACGACATCACGACACGCCGGGCGAACCGCGCGGCGCCGTGCCGGGCGAGTCGGAGACCGCCGCACCGAAGCACTGCCTCGGCTCCGAGGAACTGCCCAGTACCCCGCGGCTGACCGCCGCGGAGATCGGCCCACTGCTGGACCAGCTGCATCAATGGGGTGTGCTGCAGCGCAGTTACGACGGAACTCGCGCCGCCACCCTGGCCGAGTACCGCAACCGGCACTACGTGTATCAGTTCTCCCAGGCGGGTTTCCAGGCCTATCGCGCGGTGGCCGGGGTGCTGGACGCCCGCCTCGACGAGGCCGCACTCTCCCGCCTCGTGCTTCCCGAGCTGCTGGCCGACCTGCACACTCTGGCCGCGGCGAATCGGGCCGATGACGCCGAGCGCGTCTACCGCACACTGCGCCGCCTCGATGCAGCGCTGTCGGACATGGCCGCCCGCGCCGCGCACTTCTACCTCGGGCTCGGCGACCTGGTTCGCACCACCGAGATCACCCCGGAATCGTTTCTCACGCACAAAGACGCGCTGCTGGCGCACATGCGGGAATTCAGCCTCGACCTTGCCCGGTTCACCCCGCGCTTGGCGGCCGCGATCAGGGAGATCGAGGAGACCGGCGTCGAGGAGCTCATCGCCCGCGCGGCCGACTGTGACGAGCGGGTGCTGTTGAGTCGCACTCAACGCCAGGCCGATTGGCGGGCCAGGTGGGACGGATTGCGTACCTGGTTCGTCGCGTCCAGCGGCGAAGCCGCGGGCAGTACCGAGGCCGAGCGGCTGCGCGAGGCCACGATGAGCGCCATCGCCGCGGTGCTGTCGCTGCTGCGCCGGGTCACCGAGACTCGGCGTGGCGGCGTGAGCCGGGAGTCGGCGCTGCGGCATCTGGCGAGCTGGTTCACCGCGGCGCCGACAGTCGACAGCGCCCATGCACTATTCGACGCGGTCTTCGGACTGGGCAGGCCGCGACACCTGGCGATGGAGCACCCGGACGCCGACCTTGTTCCGGCGATCCGCTCCTGGTGGGACGCACCGCCATTGGAGATCTCGCGCACCCTCGCCGAAACCGGTCGCCCACCGTCGGCTGGTGCGCCCGCGCGCATCCACCGCAACGACGCGAGCATCCGTCGCCTGCGCGAGGCACAGCTCGAGGCGCAGCGCGCCCGCGCCGCGGCCGCCCGGTCGCTGGCCGCGGCCGATGTATACGACCGAGTGCTCGATGAGCGGGAAACCGAAGTGCTGTTACACCTGCTGGACGCGGCGTCCACCGCTTGGGTCCCGGTGCGCGGCCGGGTGGCGGGCACCACCGGATCTGACAGCGGCGTCACCCTGACCGTGTCCGAGCACGAGGGGAGCACCGTCGTGCGGACCGCGCGCGGACTCCTCCATCTGAACAACCGGATGTTGAAGGTCGAGCAGACGGCGACGAAACGACCACGCCACGAGGAACGGTCGTATCGAGGAGACCGTTCCTGATGCACGGTCGCACGATCGACGCGCTCGCTCTGGACAACTATCAACGCGCCGCCCGGGTCATCCTGGCCCATCATCTGGTCACCCGGACCTATCCGGACCGGATCGCGCTGCCCTTGATCCGACGCTGGGCCACCGAGCTGCGCGAAGATCTGGCCGCGCTGTTCGGTTACCGGCTCGAGGTGACCGAGACGACGGCACGGGTGTTCCCGGTACTCGACCGCCTCGACGCGAGCAGACCCGCACGCACACAGGCCGACCGGGTCTTCGATCGTCGCCGCTATGCCTACCTCGCACTGGCGGTCGCCGCGCTGGGACGGGCGGGTGACCAGATCACGTTGTCGGAGTTGGCCGATCAAGTCGCCGCCTACACCAACCGGGTGGACGGGCTCGAACTGTCCACGGACCGAACCGCGGATCGCGACGCGTTCGTCGACGCGGTGGGCTGGCTCACCCATCGCGGCGCGATCGCTCTCGCCGACGGCGACGCGAGCGGCTGGGCGAACGACCCGGAGGCCGGCGAGGCACTCTACGACATCGACCGGCCGGTGGTCGTCGCATTGTTCCGACCGCCGCGCGCGCTGCAACACCTGCACAGCGTGCGCGGACTGCTCACCGAGGAGGCCATGGCCACCAGTGCTGCCGCGTCCGCACCGACCGCCGCCGAGACCGCGCGGCGGGTCCGCCGGGCGCTCGTCGAACGGCCCGTGGTGTACGCCGATGATCTCGCTTTACCGGACCGACCGGTCCTCGCACAAGAGCGGATCGTCGCGGAGGTGGAGCTGTTCACCGGCCTGCATGCCGAGCGGCGCGCCGAGGGTGTCGCGCTGATCGATACCTCGGGGCGACTGTCCGACATCCGGTTTCCCGGCACCGGCACCCTCGCCCAGGTCGCACTGCTGCTGGCGGGCGAGATCGCCGACCTGGTACTCGACATCGACAACCCACTGCCCCGACGCTCGGGCGCGCCGGACCGGGGCGAAGCGCTCGCGGCGCAACTCGACGACACGATCCCCGAATCCACGGTGTTCGCGCCACTTGCCGCGCTGCGGTCGCTGGATCCGCCCGGAAGAGTCCCCGACTCGCCTGAGCCAGATCAGGGGCAGACGGCAGCGCGACCGGTCGAGGCGACATATCCGCTCGTAGACGCGACATGGGTGCGCGAGACGGTGCAGGCACTCGCCGACCGCTACGGCGCCACCTTTGCCGCGCAGTGGCAAGCCGACATCCCCGGCCTCGCAACAGAGGTGGTGTCCTTGCTGGAGCGGCTACGGCTGATCCGGACGGTCGACGATGGCCTGCTCGTGTTGCCCGCCCTCGCGCGCTACCGCGGCGCGGTCGTGACGGTCCGCACGAAGCGCGCCGCCGAGCTGTTCGTCACCGCAGCCGACACCTACTCACCCGACAGCACCGGCACGGAAGGGAACTGACCGATGTCGCTCATTCATGGCGGAGTGCGCTTCACCCCGACCCGCGCCGGGATCGTCAACCTGTGGGATTACCGCGACCAGGAATTCTGTTTCGCCGACGGTCGGCTGGTGCTGCGCGGACCGAACGGATCAGGCAAGACCAAGGCCCTGGAGGTGCTGTTTCCGTTCGTGCTGGACGGGCGGATCGAGCCGCGTAGGCTCAACCCGTTCGCGGGCGAGGAACGCACGATGAAGTCGAACTTGCTCTATCGCAAGCAGGACTCGGCCTATTCCTACATCTGGATGGAGTTCGCGCGCGGACGTTGGGACTCCCCCGAAGCGGTCACCGTCGGGATCGGCATGCGCGCCACCCGTTCCTCGGACAAGGTGACCCGCTGGTACTTCGTCGCCGATGGCCGCGTCGGCATCGACTTCTCGCTGATCGGCCCGGACGACCGCCCGTTCACCCGCAAGCAACTGGCCGAGCAGATCGGTACCGACTCGATCGTGGACCGGCCGGTGGACTACCGAAACGCCATCGACGCGCGCATGTTCGGGCTCGGCACACAGCGCTACGACCAGCTGATCAACCTGATCCTGACGCTGCGCAGGCCACAATTGGCGAAGAACCTCGACCCGCGTGGCCTGTCCCAGGCACTCACCGATGGCCTGCGCCCGCTCGACGAGCAGCTGATCCTGGACGCCGCCCGCTCCTTCAGCGACATGGAGGAGGTCGGCCGCACCCTGGAGGGTTTGGTGCACGCCGACACGGCGACCAGGGCGTTCGTCGAGGTCTACCGGAAATACCTGACAGTCCAGGCGAAGACGGACGTCGACCAAGTGCGTGCCCGCCTGGATGCGGTCACGCACGCGAGCACAGCGCTGTTCGCCGCCAGCGCGCTGCGCGAGCGCAGGGAAGCCGAGCGCACTGTCGCCGAGACCCACGCCGAGGCCGCCGACCGCGCCTACGAGCAGACCCTCGCCGACCGCGAGAATTTACAGCGATCCAGCGCTTACGAGGGAAAACAGCAGCTCGACGACCTGGCCGATGCCGTACGTCGCCTGGAGATCTCGGCCGGCGTGCACGGTGACAAAGCGCTCAAAGCGCGCCAGACCCTGGACCAGCGTGCCGACGAAGCCGAGCGCGCGCGCACCGCGGCACACACCGCCGCGGCGGCGCTCGCCCGCGGCGAGGACGAATTGCGTACTGCCGCCGAGGAAGCCGGGATCGAGTGGACGCCGCTGCCGGAGAAGGCCCGCGCCGAACAATTCACCGCCGCCGTTCGCGGACATGCCGAGGAACGCGATGCCGACGTGCGCGCGGTGCGGAAGGCGTTGGGCGTTCTCGACACTGCGGTCGCCGAACGCGCCAGGGCCGAGCGGCTCGCGGAACGGGCACGCGAGTCGGGTGCCGCGGCTGCCGCGGAGGTGGCACACGCCGAGGCAACGGTCGCGCTCGTCCGTACCGAAGCCGCGGCTGCCCTGCGGGCCTGGTGGGACGAGCACCGCGAGGTGTACTCCCCCGTCCGCAACGGCCTGTTCGACGCCCTGGACACCGCTGTGGCCCAGACAGGTTCGGACGAAGCCACCGTCACCGAGGTGCTGGCCGAGCGAGCCGAACCCTTGCTCGACGAGATCCGCGCCCGCCGGCAGGAGGCTCGTTCCCGCGCGGCCTCGAGGGCCGCGCAGATTGCTGAACTCACCGCCGAACGCGACCGGGTCACGGCCCAGCGCGACGACGGGCCACCGGTCCGCTCGGCGCGCGCCGGCCGAACCGGCGCTCGGCCCGGCGCTCCGCTGTGGCGTCTGGTCCGTTTCGCCGACAACGTGTCCCCCGCGGATGCCGCGGGCATCGAGGCCGCGCTGCACGCGGCCGATCTGCTCGACGGCTGGATCTGCCCGAGCGACGCGCCGCCCCCGGACTATGAGTCGGATCAGTTCCTGGTTCCGCTGCCCGCGGCAGATCGGCCGGTCGGGGCACGGACACTCGCTGATGTTCTTGTCGTGGAAGATGATTCGGATGCCTGTCCGGTGCCGCGGCAGACCGTGGCCGATGTGCTCGCCTCGATCGCCCTGTACGACGGCGCGGACAACCCGAGCGGTGTGATCGCGATCGGCAGCGCCGGCCGCTTCCGCCAGGGCGTGCAGGTCGGCAGACACCGCAAGGACCATGCGGAGTTCATCGGAGCCACGGCACGGGCCAGGCGGCGCGAGACGCGTTCGGCCGAGCTTGCCGCTGCCCTCGGCGCGGCGAGCGAAGCCCGCCGCGCCGCCGAACAGGACGAGGCGGCCGCGACCGCAGAACTCGCCCGGATCTCGGCCGCCGCCAAGGCGCTTGCGCGTCCGACTGCGGTCACTGCTGCCTTGCGCGCGGTGTCGGAGACCGCGGGCATGATGCGATCCCGCGCCGAAGCCGCGGCCCAGGCCGAGCGTGACCTCGACCAGACGGTCGCGGACGTGTCGGCCATGGAGAAGAAGTTGCGCGCCGCCGCGGTGACACACCGGACGCCACGCAAGGCCGACGAGCTGGACGCACTCGCTGCCGCCGTCCGGCATTTCGAGAACACCGGCACCGGACTGCTGCGCTTGCGCACCGAGTACGAGCGGGGGCGCGAGCGCGAGCGCGAGGCCGAAGACCGCTTGGCCGAGGCCACGGACCTGGCCGAGGCGTTCACCGAAGAAGCGGAAGCCGCGAAAGCCGGTTACCAGGAACAGTTGCGCAAACTGGACACACTGCGTGAGGCACTCGGCGCGGGCGCCGCCGACATCGATCGCGAGCTCGAGCTGGCCAGGCAGCGGATCGAGGCGACCAAGGCTCAGCAGAAGGCCGCCCGGAAGACCGCCAACGAGGCCATCGAGGCGGTCGGCGACGCCGAGGCCGCCTACCGCACCGCATACAATGCCCTCGCCACCGCGCTCACCGAGGTACTCGCAGAGGTCAAAGCCCTCGCCCCCTACGCCACGCCTGATCTGCTCGCCCTGCTCGGGGCGCCCGTCGACGGCCGCTGGCCGAGCAGCGACGCCGCATGGTCGACACCTGAGCAGCTGTTGTACCGGATCGCGGCGGCGGGACCGGAGACCGAATCGCGGATACTGCCCGACGAGGTCGCCGAGTTGTTCGACAGCCTCGCCACTGCCACCGCCGAGGTCCGCGCGAGCGAGGCGACTCGCAAATCCACCCGCAGCGCGGTAACTGCCGCACTACAGGAGTTCGACGCCACGCTTGCCGGTTCCGGTCGCGACTACCGGCTGCAGTGGGACGCGGCCGACGGCCTCACTGTGGTCCAGGTGCAGGACGAGTACGGCGCTTCGGCACTCGCCGATTTCGCCACCCGCATCGATACCGCGCGCAAGGACCAGGAGTTGCTGCTCACCGATGCCGAGCGGCGCATCCTGGAGGACGCGCTCCTGACCGGCCTCGCCCAGCAGATCCACGAACGCACCAGCGACGCTCGCGATCTCATCGCCAGGATGGGCACGGAGATGAAACAACGGCGCATGTCGTCGGGCAACACCATCGGCGTGCACTGGGTGCTCGCCGACAGCCTGTCCGACGCGGCGCGGGCCATGTGCAAGTTACTCGACCGCGACGCCTCGACGCTGTCAGTACAGGATCTGGCAGCGATCCGGGCGCATTTCGCGACCGAGATCCGGGCCGCGCGGGCCGCACACCCGGAACGCTCCTACCCTGAGATCCTTGCGGCCACCCTGGATTACCGGACCTGGCGGGTGTTCTCGTTCACACTGATCTCCGCCGACGGCAGCGAGGACAAACTGACCGTGGCCCGCCACGGTGCGCTCTCGGGCGGCGAGCAGTCGGTGTCACTGCACCTGCCGCTGTTCGCCGCCGCGCACGTCATGCTCGATTCGGCCGATCCCCAGGCTCCCCGCCTGCTCGCGCTGGACGAGGCGTTCGCGGGCGTGGACGACAACGGGCGCAGCGAATTGCTCGGCCTGAGTGTGCAATTCGACCTCGATCTGTTCATGACCGGCTACGACCTGTGGATCACCTACCCGCACGTTCCTGGCTGCGCGCACTATGACCTGGCGCATGCGGCGGCCGAGAACACCGTCAGCGCCACACTGCTGGTGTGGGACAGCGGCGAACTACTCGCCGAGCACGACGGCACCGACCTGACTGCCGCGCTCGGCTCGCCCGATCGCCGGCGGGTCCCGAACACGATCGAGGGTGGACTCGAGCTGACTCCGGTGACCTAGGCGCATCCTCCCCCGACCATGCGATTAACCAGAAAGTTGCCGTCGCTGAATTCGCCGCGGTGGACACCGCTCGAGCGCCATAGACCCGACAAGGTCACGAAGAAGGATTTCCGATTCAGCCTCGGAGCGAGAGCGGCATGAGCGAATCGTCGCGCGCTCGACCTTCCCGTCCGCGCCGAGTGCTCATCAATCCGACGACCGGGCACGCGTGCCATCCGCGCGTCGTTCTATCACACCATCGCGTCGTGGTACGCAATTCGGGTCCTCGAGAACTCGCCCGGCAACGCCCATGCGATAGCCGCCCCGACCTGGGCTCCGACGCGCCTTCGTTGCCCATTTCTAAATAGTTGCGGCAATGTTGCTGACAGCGGTTGGTGCGTGGGATAAGAATGAGTCGAGTCCAAGAGTCTGTCCACTCAACACACTCGGAGGGAAGTTCACATGGCACAGGAAACGATGGGCGACACCAAGCGCGGCGAGGCCCAGGAGATGGACATCGAGATGCTGCGGCTCGGTGTCGATGAGGCGCGGCACGAAGCGCAGAGCGCTCGTCAGTACGCCCAGCAGGCGCAGAACCTGGCCCGCCAGGCGCAGCAGCAGACGCGCCAGGTCCAGCACCAGGCGCAGATCGCGCAGCACGAAGCCAACCAGGCCAACCAGCAGGCCCAACAGGCCCGCAACCAGGCCATGCAGGCACAGAACCAGGCGCAGCAGGCACAGGGCGAGGCCGACCGTGCGCAGAACCAGGCCCAGCAGGCACAGGGCGAGGCCAACCAGTCCAACCAGCGGGCTCAGACGGCGCAGGACCAGGCCGACCAGGCCGGCCAGCTGGCCCAGCAGGCCGAGGATCAGGCCACTCGCGCCCAGGATCGACTGATGCAGTCGGAAATGCAGCTGCATCACCTGCGCCAGCAGGCGAGGATGCAGAGCCGCTAGGCATCGTCTGCACGCAGTGAATCGTCCGTCGACGAAAGGGGCCACCGCCGAGTGCGCCCTTTTCGTCGACCGGTGAAAGGTGGCCGCGGATGAGCGAACCAACCCCGCCCCCGACCGACGTCGAAGTGATCGTGCCCGAGGCGATGAGCGCGGGCGCGTACGCCAATGGATTCACCTGCTGGTACAACCGCACCGACTTCACCCTCGACTTCCTCGTCTACTTGCCGACCGAGAACGGTGTCGACGATGCCGGTCAGCCGGTGGTGCACCAACCAACCCAGGTGGTGTCCCGGGTGAAGTTCCCACCCGCGTTGATCTTCCGGCTGATGCAGATCTTGAACGACAGCATGAGCAACTATGAACATCAGTTCGGTGCGATCGTTCACCTCGGTGACTGACCGACCAGGAGCTACCCGATGCTCTTCTCCAGCCCCATCACGCTCCTCGCCAGCCGGCACGACCGGGCAGTCGTGACCGACGCCGCCATCCACTACCGCCCCGACCGAATCGCCGGCCACCGGTACCGCGTCACCGCCGAAACCCCGCAGCCGACAGACAAACCGCAATCGACCAGCCGCTGAGCGATTCGATGCGTAGGTCATGTCCGGCACCGGGATGGCCGGCGGACACCGCCTGCTCGGTGCGATCTAACGCACGCTCGCGTCCGGCCGCGTCGGCGGGCAGGCACCGCCCGGGATCGTGGCCAGTTCGAAGTGCCACCACTCGTTGTCGAACATCCGGCACAATCCCCAGCGGTTACCGTTCGCCTCGAGCCATGCTGCCCCCTGCTGCGGACCGACGTCGATCGCTCGCCCCGAGACGTGGGTGGACTCCTCGGGCGGCAACACCCACCGCCGCGCGGAATCGGGGGTGCCGTAGGTCGCTACGCCGTCATCCCACAACACCTGCTGCTGCGCGGGCGTCCGATATCCGGAGGTGATCGACAGCGGCACCCCCTGGGCGTGCGCTTCGTCGGCCGCGAGCGTGTACGCCAGGGCCAGTCGTGGTTCCAGCCCCTCGGTCCCGGTCGCCGACCCCGCGGTCTCCCGCTGATCGGTCGCGACACCTGGATCCGACTGGGCCTGCCCCGCCATCGCCCCGGTGGCGACCAGCGCGGACAGCACCGCTACCGGCAGGCCGAACAGCATTCGATTCAGTCCCGCACCGCGCGCCACCATCATGCGGCGAATGGTATCGCCTGCGCGCGCCGAGGCCCGGTAGCCCACGGTCATGGACGAGCGGGCCAGGTGCCATCCAGTTCTGCCAGCGCGTCCTCGGGCAGGGCGAGGTGCGCGGCGGCGAGGTTCTCGCGTAGGTGGGTGACGGTGGAGGTGCCCGGGATGACGAGAATGTTCGGCGCCTGGTGGAGCAGCCAGGCGATCGCCACCGCCTTCGGCGTGGCGCCGAGGCGCCGCGCGACGCTGTCGAGGGTTCCGGACTGCAGCGGGCTGAAGCCGCCGAGCGGCCAGAAAGCGGTGTAGGAGACGCCCTGCTCGGCCAGGAATGCAATCAGGGGCTCGTCACCGCGGTGGGCGACGTTGTACCAGTTCTGCACGGTCACGATCGGGGCGATCGATTGCGCTTCGGTGACCTGGTCGGCATCCACGACAGAGATGCCGAGCTGCTTGATCAACCCTTCCGCGCGCATATCCGCCAACGCGCCGAAGGGTTCGGCGATGGAACCGGGCACCGGAGAGTGCCCATCGTCGCCCCCGCCGACGCGAAGGTTCACCACGTCGAGGGCCTCCATTCCGAGGGTGCGCAGGTTCGACTCGACCTGCTCGCGCAGCTGCTCCGGTGAGCGGGCGTGTGGCCAGCCGCCGTTCTCGTCGCGAACCGCCCCCACCTTCGTGACGACATGCACGCCGCGGTAAGGGGCCAAGGCCTCGCGGATGATCTCGTTGGTCACATGCGGGCCGTAGAAGTCGGCGGTGTCGATGTGGTTCACGCCCGCCTCGACGGCGGCGCGCAGTACCCGGATCGCCTCGTCACGGTCGGCGGGCGGACCCCACACGCGGGGTCCCGCCAGTTGCATCGCCCCGTAGCCCATCCGGGTCAGTGTCAGACCGGCCGCCGTCGTGAACGTGCTCTCGGCGGTGTGCGCAGTGTGCATATCGGTGTTCCTTCCATAGGTCAGGGTCAGTTCAGATGCGGTCGCTCGGTCGTGCTCTCAGGTAGCGGGGACCAGCAGGGGGTTGGGCCACTGAGCTGGAGTTGGGGTTCCCACCGCGGCGGGCCATGTCACCAGGCGAGTTCGCCGGCGGTCTCACGGAATGTGCCGGTCGGACCGTCCTGGCCGATGGTGGCCATGCGAACGATGACATCGGCGCTCTCCTCGACGGGGCGGCCGCCACCGAAGCCCGCGGTGAGGTCGGTGGCGGTGTACCCGGGCTCGACGGCGTTGAACTTGATGTCCGGCGCAGCTTTGGCGTACTGGACGGTCAGCATCGAGACGGCGGCTTTGCTGGCCCCGTAGACGACGAGGCAGGTGTGCGATTCATGACGGTCGGGGTTGGTGACTGCCCAGAATGAGCCGAGGCCGCTGGAGATGTTCACCACGACCGGGTTCGCGGACTTGCGCAGCAGTGGCAAGGCGGCCTGGGTGACGCGGACGACGCCGACGACGTTGGTGTCGAACGTCGTCAGCGCGGCCGGGCCGTTGACGCTGTCGATCCCGAGGCGGCTGTCCCCGATGCCGGCGTTGTTCACCAGAACGTCCAGGCGTCCCTCTGCGTCGCTGATCGTCCGGATGGCGTCGGCGACGGAGGCATCGTCGGTGACGTCGAGTTGCACGAAGCGGGTGCCCAACTCGGTCGCCGCTTTCTGCCCGCGCTCGATGTCGCGGGCGCCGATGTAGACGGTGTGTCCTTCGTCGATCAGGCGGCGGGCGGTCTCGTAGCCGAGTCCTTTGTTGGCCCCGGTGATCAGTGTGATGGTCATGGTGTCCTTTCGCGATCTGCCGACTGCACCCGTCGTCGACAAGCCTTCGGCTCTGGTCCGGCCGCAGCCAGTGCTCCCGCGTTCCTGGGGGTGACAGGACCAGGAAGGCGCGCGCTTCCCGGATTACCGTGGAGACATGAGCGACGAGCCGAATCCGCTGGGCGAGTACCTCCGTGCCCGCCGCGAACTCGTCACTCCTGAGCAGGTCGGGATTCCCGTGCTCGGCCTGCGGCGGGTGCCGGGGTTGCGCCGGGAAGAGGTCGCCATGCTCGCCGGGATCAGCGCCGACTACTACTTGCGCTTGGAGCAGGGCCGCGACCGTAACCCCTCCGTGCAGGTTCTCGAGTCACTGGCCCGTGTGCTTCACCTCGACGACGACGCGACGGCCTATCTACTCGGCCTCGGACCCGGCAAGCCCCGGCGATCACGGCGTCGCACCAGGAAGGAGAGCATCCCGACCGGGATCGCGAAACTGGTCGCTACAATCCCGCTACCCGCGTTCGTGGAGAGCCGTTACTTCGATGTCCTCGCCGCCAACACTTTGGCGACCGCACTCTCGCCGCGGCTGGTGGCGGGAGCCAACCGGCTGCGGGATGTGTTCCTCGACCTCGCCGAGCAAGAGCTGTACCCGGACTGGTCCGAGGACACCGAACGTTTGGTCGCCGGCTTCCGCGAGTCCGTCGGTACCGACGCCGATGACCCCCGCTGCATCGAACTCGTCGGTGAGCTCTCTCTGGCCAGTGCGCGCTTCCGACAACTCTGGGGGCGTCACGATGTCCGAGCACGCGAGGGGGCGTCTACGCACATCGACCATCCGCAGGTCGGCGACCTTCGCTTGAATCGCGAGAAGCTCCTCATCGGCGGCAGCGCGGGACAGATGCTCGTCATCTACCACCCCGACGCGGGGACCGACAACGCCGACAAGCTCGCGCTGCTGGCCTCGGCGACGTTGACAGCGACCCCGATTCCGTTCGCAACCGACCTCGGCGGGCAATCCCTCGGCCCAGGAATACTCAGCGGGAGTGCGTGGCGGGCGCCATAATCGGTGCCCACCCGGACCGGTAACGAGTGACCTGGAGATGCCGACTCGACGTCGGCGAGCACCTCGCCCATGACCGCCCGGTGAACGAGGTCGTCGATGCTGCGCAGCAAGGTCGACGACCGCCTGGTGCGCCGAGCTGATCGAGCTACACCAGCCAGCCTGTGGATAACAGGTAGCAAATTCACCGCAACTCAGCATCATTCCGACATTCGAACCAATTTACTCCACGTCAAGGCCATGAGGCACGGTCTGACATCCGTCAAATATCCTGACGCGGCAAATACTTCGCTCACATGGAAATCTTGTTGTCCACAAATCTATTCCAGTGCTGTGGATCACATCGAGCCTTCGCTTGCTATCAATATTTGGGGTAGCGAATGCACCACATCCACCCGGAAGCGCAACCGTGCCGCCATGAAACCCTGTGCCCCACAAGCACCGATCGCGTTGCACGCGCCACGGCGGACCCGGCCCAGCGGCTCGACGGCCGTTCGCGGATGACAGCCCCGAGAGCGGGTTTTCACATTCGCTCCCCAGCGATGTGAAGAGCGAATACACCGGACAATCCGCCCGAATCAGCTGTGCACAGGACCGTCCAGCGCTCCCGGCCGTGCCACGGCCGCCGCCCGACTCACCCGTGCGCGGTGAAACGCCTCCGCCGCTTGACGATTGCGCATGATTCGATCAAGGATCTCGGGGCCGTGCGCTCGCGCATAGGCGACGGCAACCCGGATCCGGCCGGCGTTCAGGTCCGATTTCGCACTGAGGACGGCAATGCGGCGCTCCACCGGCCCGTCCAATTCCCGCAGGCGCGCAACAACTTCCCAGACAGCCGGACCTGCCGCGAGCACGGCACGACGGTTGTTCATCGGACCACGAAAAACGATCCCCGGATGGTCGAGTTGATCGACGCCTTCCTGGATCAGACGCTCGACCAGTGCGGTGCAACTCGTCCCCTCGCGAGCGGCGCGCTCAGCCACTCGCCGAGTGGCCACCTCAGAGATACCTAACGACGCGGGTACTGCCCTCGATGTCCTCATTGCTCTCCTCGACCTGAGTCGGTAGCCGGAATCAACGACGTACTCCGCTAAGCGTGCCCGGTCGACGGTGCCATCACCCCGGCGATCACGCTGACATCGCAGTGTCCGCGCACTGCCGCTTTACAGGTCGAAGGAACCGGATCAGACGCGCTCTTTGGACCGGGTGCGCACGCGTAGCGCAATCGGTTTCTGGGTCTCGGCGAAGAAGTCGTTGCCCTTGTCGTCCACGACGATGAACGCGGGAAAGTCTTCGACCTCGATCTTCCACACGGCTTCCATGCCCAGTTCGGCGTACTCCAGGACCTCGACCGACTTGATGCAGTCCAGCGCCAGCCGCGCGGCCGGACCACCGATGGAGCCGAGGTAGAAGCCGCCGTGCTCCTTACACGCCTTGGTCACCTGCGCCGACCGATTGCCCTTGGCGAGCATCACCAACGAGCCGCCCGCGGCCTGGAACTGGTCGACGTAGGAGTCCATCCGGCCCGCGGTGGTCGGACCGAACGAGCCGGAGGCGTAGCCCTCGGGCGTCTTGGCCGGGCCGGCGTAGTAGACGGCCATGTCACGCAAGTAGTTCGGCATCGGCTCGCCCGCGTCGAGCCGCTCCTTGATCTTGGCGTGCGCGATGTCGCGCGCGACCACCAGCGGACCGGTCAGCGAAAGCCGGGTCTTGACCGGGTATTTCGACAGCTCGGCGCGGATCTCGTCCATCGGTCGGTTCAGATCGATCTGCACGACGTCACCGCCGAGGATCGCGTCGGTCTGCTCCGGGAGGTACTGCGCGGGCTCGCGCTCGAGCTGCTCCAGGAACACGCCCTCGGCGGTGATCTTGGCCAGTGCCTGCCGGTCTGCCGAGCAGGACACCGCGATGGCCACCGGGCAGCTGGCGCCGTGCCGCGGCAGCCGGACTACCCGCACGTCGTGACAGAAGTACTTGCCGCCGAATTGCGCGCCGATGCCGAAGGACTGGGTCAACTTGAAGACCTCCTCCTCCAACTCCAGGTCGCGGAACGCGTGCGCGGACAGCGAGCCCTCGGTAGGGAGGTTGTCCAGATAATGCGCGGAGGCGTACTTCGCCGTCTTCAGCGCGAATTCCGCGCTGGTGCCGCCGATGACGACCGCGAGGTGGTACGGCGGGCACGCCGCGGTGCCGAGCGAGCGGATCTTCTCGTCCAGGAACTCCAGCATCCGCGTGGGGTTCAGAATGGCCTTGGTCTCCTGGTACAGGAATGACTTGTTCGCCGATCCGCCGCCCTTGGCCATGAACAAGAACTTGTATGCCGGATGCGCGCGATCGCCTGCCGTGGAGTACAGCTCGATCTGAGCGGGCAGGTTGGATCCGGTGTTCTTCTCGTCCCACATCGTGATCGGCGCCAGCTGGGAGTACCGCAGGTTCAGCTTGGTATAGGCATCGAAGACACCGCGGCTGATCCATTCGGCATCGTCCGCGCCGGTGAGCACGCCCTCGGACTTCTTGCCCATGACAATCGCGGTGCCGGTGTCCTGGCACATCGGCAGGACACCGCCCGCGGAGATGTTCACGTTCTTCAGCAGATCCAGCGCGACGAAGCGGTCGTTACCGCTGGACTCCGGGTCGTCGATGATCTTGCGCAGCTGGCCGAGGTGCGCGGGGCGCAGGTAGTGGCTGATGTCGTGCATCGCCGTTTCGGTGAGCAGTCGCAGTGCCTCCGGCTCGACCTGCAGGAACGAGCGGCCGTTGTGCTCGAAGGTGCTGACGCCCTCCCTGGTGAGCAACCGATAGGGGGTGTCGTCCGCGCCGATCGGCAGCAGGTCTGAATAGCGAAAGTCCGGCGCGGTCACCAGTCGCACTCCTTTGGGTGGGCCCGAAAGCTGACGAACAGCCGGGCTGATCACGAGCACAGCGAGCCTAGCCAGCGCATCTCAGCCCATCGATAGTTAGGCAACCCTAATCTATGAGAAGTCGGCCGAAAAGGTTGCACGTTCAACCCCGGTGGTGCTACCTCTCATCTTTGAGAAAGCGCTCGGGCGGCCGATCGTCCGGCCGCGCGCAGACTGTTCGCGCGCCGCGCCAAGCGACGCGGATCGTTTGAGAAGTGATACGTCAGAGTTTGGAGCGCTATCGTGACCGACCCCCATTGGCTCGATGATGTCGAGATGCGCGCCTGGATAGGCTTCGTGCGCACCCGCGACCTCGTCGCCGCGGCGGTCGGGCGGGACTCCACCAGGGAGTCCAACCTCACCTATGTCGAATACTCGGTGCTCGCCTTCTTGGCGGAGACCGCCGACCACCGGCTCACCTTCGCCACGCTGGCCGCCAAACTCGAATGGTCGCAGAGCAGACTCTCCCATCAGATCACCCGGATGGAGAAACGCGGACTGGTGGTGCGCGAACCGATCCCGGACGACGCCCGTCGCACCGCGGCGCGGCTCACCCCGCGCGGCGCCGAGGTACTGACCTGCGCCGCGCCCGCGCACGTGCAGAGTGTGCGCAGGCACATGATCGACATCCTCGATCGACAGCAATTGGCCGCGCTCGCCGACATCTACGACACCCTGCTCACCCACCATCGAAGTTCCGCGGCCGAGAGCTGACGCTCAGGTGGACGTGGTCGACTCCGCCGCCGATCGCAGCTCGTCCGCCGCCGATGCGGGTGCCGCACCGGATGATTCGGGCACGCCCAGCGCCCGCCCGAACCCGGCCGGCACCACCAGATCCGAGCGGTCCAACTCGGCGACGCTGGTCTTGCGCAGGCCGAGCAACGCCGAATCGATGCCGCCGCGCAAGATATCCAACACGTTCTCCACGCCACCCTGCCCGTTCGCGGCCAGCCCCCACAGGTAGGCACGGCCGATCATCACCGCTCTCGCCCCCAGCGCCACCGCCTTGACCACGTCGCTACCGCGCCGGATCCCACCGTCGAGCACCACCTCGACCTGCGATCCCACCGCGTCCGCGATCACTGGAAGCGCCCGCAGCGCGGCCGGGGTGCCGTCGAGGTTGTTGCCGCCGTGGTTGGACACCGAGATCGCCGCGACACCGGCGTCGACCGCGTGAAGCGCATCGTCGACTCGCATCACACCCTTGAGCATGACCGGACCGTCCCACTGTTCGCAGATCCACCGCACGTCCGCCCAGTCCGGCGCCGGCGTGTTCATCCATTCGCCGTAGGCGCCGAAGAAGCCGGGAGCGGGGCCGTCGCCGACGGCCATGTTCGGCGCGGTCAGATCCGGCAGGTGGCCCGACCGCAGGTAGGCGCCCAGCCAGCGGGGCCGCGCGAGAGTCTGCGGTGCGAATTTCAGCATGGTGCGTAGGTCCAGTCGCTCCGGAATCACCGGGCTGCCCCAGTCGCGGCCGTGCGAGAACGACCAGTCCAGGGTCAGGATCAAACCGACGGCGCCAGCAGCACTCGCCCGATTCATTCGCTGCAGAATCTCGTCCTTGCCCCCGCACCAGTACAACTGGAAGAACGTGGCCGGGTTGGCCGCGATCACCGCTTCGATCGGTTTGCCGGCGAACGAACTCAAGCCCATCGCGATACCGCGCGCGGCCGCGGCGCGGGCGACCGCGACCTCACCGTCCGGGTGCACCGCCTGCACTCCGGTCGGGGAGATCAGCACCGGCATCGACAGTTGTCGACCGAGTACGGTCGTGGACTGGTCACGCACGCCGATCGGCCCGGCGACGTGCGGCGCGAACCCCAGTTCGGTGAACGCCTTCTGGTTGTCCTCGATGGTCTGACCGCGCTCGGATCCGGCGACCAGCGCGCCGTATACCGACTTCGGGAGCCGCTTCTTCGCGCGGCGCTGCGCTTCGGCGACGGTCTCGAACCACGGGTTCATGTTCCGGTCCTTTCCGGGGCGACATCCGGCCACCAGCGCCGGGTTCGGTCGATCAGATCCGCGCCGACGCGGTCGAGCAGGGCGGCACCTTCCGCGGCGGTCGCGCCCGCAGGGTCGCCGAGCACGCCGTTGGCGCTCACCGCACGTACTCCGCCGGCGCGCAGCAGCGGGAGCAGTTCGGACAGCGGACGGGTGTCCCCCGCCGCGGCCAGGTCGCCGCGCACCCGGTCGGGCGCCAGCGCCAGCTGCAGAGCTGTCTCCGCCCGCCCGGCATGCGGATCTCCGTCGAAGCGCGGTAGATAGACCCGCACGTCACGCGACTCCGAACGCAGCAGGCCTTCGGCCCTGCGCAACGGTTCGATATTGCCGCCATGCCAGTTGACCAGCAGAATCCGGTCGAAGGTCGCGGTCGCCGAGCGACACAGTTCGACAACCAGCAACTCCAGCGCCGCCTGCCCGATCGACAGCGTGCCGGCGAAACCCGCGTGCTCGCCGCTGGCGCCGTACGGAATCGCCGGGCCGACCAGCACGTCCGGCCGCACGGCGACGAGCCGTGCGCACAATTCCGCAGCCACGTCGGTGTCGGTGGACAACGGAAGGTGCGGCCCGTGTTGCTCGGTCGCGCCGACCGCTACGGCGAGGATCGCACCCGCGGCTGCCCGCGCGCCCGCCTCGGGCCAGGTGAGATCCGCCAACATGCCGAGAGATTATCGTCAGTCAATGACATAATCAAGGGCCGTGACGGCCGAGCAGAATCAGACGATGCGGGAGAACCGGGCCACACGTGGCCGCCCACGGGGCACCAGCAAGCGCGAACTCGAACTGATCGCCATGCGCCTGTTCACCGAACAGGGCTTCGACAACACCACCGTCGAGCAGATCGCCACCGCCGCCGGCATCAGCGGGCGCACCTTCTTCCGATACTTCCCCACCAAGGCGGAGGTGCTCTGGCACCAGTTCGACGACGAAGTCTCGGCACTGCGCGCGGCCTTCGCCACGGTCCCCGACGATGTTCCGATGATGACCGCCGTCCGCCGAGTCGTGGTGAACGCCAATCGATATCGCGCCGAGGACGTCCCCGAACTGCGCACCCGAATGCAGCTCGTCGCCACCATCCCGGCGCTGGCCGCCACCGCGGGCGCGCATTACGACGCCTGGGAACGCGCGGTGAGCACATTCGCCGCGGGGCGGCTCGGCGAGCCGGCGGACGGCCTGATCCCGCTCGCCGTAGGCCGGACCACGCTCGCGGCCGCCCGCGCCGCGTTCGACGCCTGGCTCGCGCGAGCCGACACGGACCTGACCGTCTACTTGGACGAGGCGCTCGCGGCGCTGGAACGCGGATTCGCTACGGTGCCATGACGTCCCCGCCACCCGAACCGAAGGCGGACAACCGGTAGGTTTCGCCGGCGATCCGGGTGGGGTATGACTAGGCTCGGAATCGGCGCGCAGCCGAACACACGAAGATCCCGACTCAACCGTCGAAAGGGGCAGGAGTTTCATGTCCGAGGTGTCCATGAGCCTTTCGGCGGATTCGCTGACCGCGGGGCCGGTCGACAACCTGCTCCCGCAACTGGTCGAGCATCTGCGCCAGAACCGCACCGCGCTCCGCGAGGAATGGGCCCGGCGCATCACCGACGCGCAGCTGTTGACCGCGATGACCCCCGAGGAGATCTTCTCCGAGGCGACCTCGGTCTACGACAATTACGTCGAGGTGCTCGAGACCGGCAGCGTCGAGGCGCTGCAGGCATACGCGCGCGACCTGTCCGAACGCATCATCCCCAGAGGCGTCGAGACCGACGAGGTGCTCGGTATCGTCCTGCTACTGCGCGACGTGCTGGCCCGGTCGCTGTTCGAGAAATATCAGGCCGACTTCGAACTGCTCAACGCGGTACTCGACGCGTACGAACCGGCTGCCAACCGCATTGCCAACACCGTGGGCGTCTCCTTCGTCCAGGAGCGTGAGCGCGTCATCCGCCAGCAGCAGGAGGCCATCCGCGAGCTGTCCACGCCGGTTCTCCAGGTCCGCGAACAGCTGCTGATCCTGCCGATCATCGGCGTGCTGGACAGCCAGCGCGCCCGCCAGCTCACCGAGCAACTGCTGCGGGCGATCCGGGCCAACCGCGCCAAGGTGGTCGTCATCGACATCACCGGTGTGCCCGCGATCGACTCCACGGTGGCCAACCATCTGGTGCAGACCGTCGACGCTTCCGGCCTGATGGGCGCGAACGTGATCATTACCGGCCTGTCCTCGGAGATCGCACTCACGCTGGTCACCATCGGTCTGGACCTGTCGAAGATGAACGCGGTCGGCGACCTGCAGGGCGGTATCGAGGAAGCCGAACGCCTACTGGGCTATGAGGTTTCCCGCGTCTCCGAACGCGATGGCCGCTGATCAGGCGGATTGATGCCGGTACCGATTCTCAAACAGGGTACGTATCTCATTGCGTCGGTTCAGTCCGCGCTGACCGACGCCGACACCGAGCGTCTGCAGGACGACCTGATGAAACAGGTCAGCAAATATCGGGCACACGGAATTATCGTGGACGTCACCGCGATCGATGTGATGGATTCGTTCGCCG
Organism: Nocardia sp. NPDC049190; assembly: GCF_040648115.1. Classification (NCBI taxonomy): domain Bacteria; kingdom Bacillati; phylum Actinomycetota; class Actinomycetes; order Mycobacteriales; family Nocardiaceae; genus Nocardia; species Nocardia sp. NPDC049190. Next base: position 17,924 of record NZ_JBEZDE010000010.1, on the reverse strand, counting down.
CCAGATCGTTGCGTACCATCGCGCACATGACGCAGCTGCGCGGCGCCGAAACGGTGATCGTCGGACTGCAACCGGAAGTCGCGTTCGCCATGGTGCAACTCGGGCTCACGTTCGAAGACATGCACACCGCCCTCGATCTCGAAGAGGGACTCGCCTGGTTGGACCGCAAGACTCCAGCCCGTCGCCAGCGAGACGGTCGTGACAGTGGCCGCTGAGAACGTGGTGATCGCGGTCCGGGTGTCGGGTGACATCGTGACCGCGCGTCAGGCCGGACACGAACTCGCAGCAAAGCTCGGATTCACCCTCACCGACCGCACCATGATCTCCACGGCGATCTCCGAGATCGCCCGCAACATCACCAGTTACGCGGGCAGCGGCGAGATACGTTTGCTGGTCGATGACCGCGAGGGGCGTCAGGCGCTGGTAGTCCAGGCCGAGGATCAAGGACCGGGCATCAACGACATTCCGCGCGCGCTGGAGGACGGTTACTCCACCGGACGGGGTCTCGGGCTGGGCCTTCCTGGCGCGCGACGATTGATGGACCGGCTCACCGTCGACTCGGCGCCGGGGCGCGGCACGCTGGTGGAGATGTGGAAGTGGGTACCCAACGGTGCATGAGGACGGCTACATCGGCCGGATCGAGTGGGCGGTGGCCGGTCGCGCGCTACCCGGTCAGGATGTCTCCGGTGATCGTGGAGTCGTCCTCGACACCGGTGGCGGTACAGTGCTGTTCGCCGTCCTGGACGGGCTCGGGCACGGCGCGGCCGCAGCCGACGCCGCCGACCGTGCGGCGCGCGTGCTGGCCGAGAACCGCGCCGAACCCTTGGATGTGTTGATGGTGCTGTGTCACCGCGCATTGACCGACACTCGCGGGGCAGCGATCTCGCTCGCCCTGTTCGAGGAGAGCGACACCGTGCACTGGCTCGGCGTCGGCAATGTCGAATCCCGGGTGCTCACCGCGGGTCCCGCCGGTCTGACCGTACGCGCCACCGTGCTGCTCACCGCGGGAATCGTCGGCTATCGGCTACCGGCGAACCTCCAACCGCAGTCCATCGCGGTCCGCCCGGGGGATCTGCTGCTGATGTCCACCGACGGCATCGTCCCCGAAGCTGCCGACGAGGTCGACCTGGCCAAATCCACTGCCGATATCACCTCCGACATTCTGGCCAAGCACGCCAAGGACACCGACGACGCTCTCGTGCTGGCCGCCCGACACCGCGGCGCGGCAGGTCCGACGGCATGAGCGAGCGTAGCGACCGAACCATCGACGCAGCCGCGAACACGGTCGTGCCGAATCCTGGCGTCAGTGAGGCGCAGCCATGAGCGAACTGGCCGAGTTCCTCAGCGCCTACGCGGACGCGCTACGGCGCCACGTGGATTCGCCCACCCAGGCCGGCCTCTCCGACGGCTACGAACTCGGCCGGCGCGCCCTGGTGGAGGGCATCAGCCTGCTCGATCTCACCGAGAACCACTTCCGGGTGGTCCAGGACGCCGAACAGCGGCGGCCCGAGCAGGACCAATCCGACAGCCGCCTGCCCGAGATCGCGCTCGAGTTCCTGTTGCAGACACTTGTTCCGCTGGATATCGCCACGCGGGGTTATCTTGACGGCACCCGCCGCTACGAGCAACAGCGTACGCGCGCTGACGATCTCGCCGGACGGGACGCGTTCCGCACCGCGCTGGTGGAATCGCTGCAAGACGGCTTCTTCGTCGCCGATGCGCAAGGCACCATCATCGAGGTCAACACCGCCTTCGGCGCGCTGACCGGCTACGGCGCCGCCGAAATCCCCTACCCGCTTCCGCATCCGTGGTCTGCTCCGGAGGGTCCGCGCTATCCCGATCTCGGTACCGAGGCACAACGTTTCGTCATCCCGATCCGGCACCGGGACGGGCGCAACGTGTGGCTCGCGGTGAGCACCAGCGCGCTGATCAAGCCGGAGGGCAACGAGCGGATATTTGTCGGCACGATCCGGGACGTCACCGCCGAGCACGACGCGCAGGCCCGCGACCAGGCCGCCTCCCGCCTGGCCACCGCGGTCGGCGCGGCGACCAGCGTGGTCGAAGTACTCGCCGTGGGACTCGACGAGCTGCGGCGCACGGTGGGCGCGGAGACCGCGGTGGTGGCGGTGTGGCCGAGCCGCAACGCCGCACCCGAGGTATACGTCTCCGGCGCCGGCGCGGACCGCACCTCGCACAACGGTGACGCCGCGCTCGACGACCGTTCGCGGGCGCTGCTCGAACGGGCCCGACGCAGGCCGGCCCGCAGTCTGTTGGCCATCCCCGAGGGCGCCGACAGTTCCGAGGGCATTGTCACCCCGCTCGGTGAGACCGGAGACGCGGCGATGTGGTTGCGCTTCGCCGCGCCGCGGGCGATCAGCGCCGCGGACTGGACACTGTTCTCCCTACTGATCGGTCATCTCAGCCTCGCGGTACAGCGAGCGCGTAACTTCGACCAAGCGCGCGCCACCTCGCTGACCCTGCAGCGCGCCATGCTCGGCCCGATCGAGCTGCCACCACGATTCTCGGTACATTACGAACCCGCGCTGCCACCGCTGGAGATCGGTGGCGACTGGTACGACGTGGTGCCGTTGCGCGATGGAACCATCGGCGTCGTGGTGGGCGACTGTGTGGGACGAGGACTGTCCGCCGCTGTCGTGATGGGCCAGTTGCGGACCGCCGCGCGGGCATTGCTCCTACGCGGTGCAGGACCGGCACAGCTGCTGGCCGAACTCGACACCGTCGCCGCACGCATCCCGGGCGCCATGTGCACCACGGTGTGCGCCGCCGTGCTCGACCCCGTGCGCGGGCTGGTCCGCTACAGCAGCGCCGGCCACATGCCGCCGATTCTCGCCGATGTCGACGCAACCGGCAGGCTGCTCGAGGGCGGCCGTTCGGTACCGCTGGCCACCTTCGACCCACCGCGGCGCCCCGAGGCCACCACGGCGCTGACGCCCGGTTCGACTTTGGTGCTGTTCACCGACGGGTTGGTCGAACAGCGCGGCGTCGACATCGACGACGGGTTCGCCAAGATCGCCTCGGTGCTCGCCGACACGTCGGCGCGGCTACCGCGTGAGGTGGCCGACGCAGTGCTGTCCCGGTTGCGGCCCGCGGCAGGGTACGACGATGACGTCGCCATGGTGGTCTATCGCCAGCCACCCGAGCCACTACGCCTGGACGTCCCCGCGCTGGCCGACGAGTTGGCGGTGATGCGCCGCACCCTGAAGGCATGGCTGGCCGCCGCGGCGGTACCGCATGACTTGGCCTCGGATCTGGTCGCCGCGGCCAACGAGGCGTGCAGCAACAGCATCGAACACGCTTATCGCAACGGCGACGGCGGGCGGGTCCAGCTGTCGGCCACGTGCGATATCGACATGGTGGTCATCGTGATCACCGACACCGGCAACTGGAAGCCACGCGCCTCCGATCCCGGCTATCGAGGCCGTGGCATCGAGATGATGCGCGCGCTGACCGAAGAACTCGACATCGACCACTCCGGACCAGGCACGACGGTCCGGATGTCGGTGACACTGCCCGCGATCGCCTTCCCGGTGGCCAACCCGTTGCGCGGCACCAACCGCCGAATTTCCGGGTGACGATGCGACAGATCGAACGCGACCGCTATCCCCGACAGCACGGAATGTCCGTGCGGTAGTAGATATGTGGGCGCAACCGTGCTTGCTGAGCTGGCATGGACATCCCGCCGACCTGTTCGCTCCTGCGTCGAAGTGGGTTTCGCCTACCTGCGCTGGGCTCGGAGGACATCGGAGAGGGCCCGACGATCGAGTTTTCCGCGTGGTGTGCGCGGCAGGCTGTCGACGGTCAGGACCCGTACCGGCATGCTCGGACTCGGCAGTGTCGCACGCAGATGCCGCCAGATGACGTCGGAACTCGGTGCGGCGCCGCGCACTACGATAGCGGCTGCGGGCGCCTCCCCCATTCGTCCGTCCGGCACGCCGATACAGGCGGCCTCCGTGACACCGGGTATCGCGATGAGCGCCGCTTCGACCGCGGCGGGTTCCACGTTGAGCCCCGCACGGATCAGCATGTCGCTGTCACGGCCGAGCAACTGTAGGCGGTTGCCGACCACCCTGCCTCGGTCACCCACCGACATCCAGCCCTCGACCGGGCCGCCCACCACACCGTCCTCGGTGAGGTAACCGTCGAACAGCATGTCGCTGCGCACGAACACCAGACCCTCACGGACCTCCGCCTCGACACCATCGAACAATTCGCCCGCCGAATGCTCGTCAGCGGCCCCGAGTCCTCGATCGAAAGACACGAAACTCAACTCGGATGCGCCGTAGAAGTGCACCAACGAGGCATTCGGCACGATCTCCTGCAATGCTCCACGCGCCGAGCGCGGCCAGCGGGCGGCCGAAGAGAGCACTTCGCGAACGCTCGCGACCGGACCCACTCCGGACCGCACCACATCCCAGGCGATCGTCGGCACCGAATACAGGTGCGTCGCACCGTCGTCCAGCGATTGTTCGACCGGACGCAGATCCACCGTCGCACCCCGGGTGAGGGCATGCAGCGCGCCGTACAAGAAGTGCGTGTGATCGAGGACGCCCGGCACCGAGACACGATCCCGGCGGCCGATGTCGAAGGTGGCGTCGGAGCGATCGAGAGTCGCTGCCCACGATCGCTGATTGCGCACGAACAACTTCGGTTCACCGGTGGTGCCGGAGGTGATGCCGACCAGCAGTTCGGTGTCGGGGTGCGCACGGGAGGACGAGCCGTCGGATTCCAGCGCGACAGCGGTCTGCACGATCCCGTCGAATCCCAGTCGGCGCAATCGCCGGTGCTGGTGCGGCGCTGCTACGACAGCGCCGGGCCGCGCCAACTCGAGCACCCTGGTCAGCTGATTCGGCAGCAGGTGCCGGTGCAGCAGAACGACCCCGACACCGGCGTGCATGGCCGCCGCCACGACGACGAGAGATCCGATATCCGATGTGGGCAGCACGGCGACCCGGTTCATGCCGCCGAGCCCTGCGGCAGTGCGAGTTACTCGCGACCAGAACTCGCGATAGTCGACGCTGGCCCGCGCGGCGACGACAGCTGTGGTGTCCGGGTGCTCGGCAGCCTGTCGGCAGAGGCGCTCGGCCAGCAGCTCAGTGATCGTCCACTCCTCTCGCGGCAAGGGCGTCGCCCATCGCGTCCGCGGTCCGCAGCGCTCGTACCAACACCGGCGTAGCCAACGCGGTCATCGACCATTGCAGCCCGCGGGCGCGGCGCGCCTGTGCGACGTCGTGCACGATCCCGGCCAGCAGCGGAACACATCGGATGGCCAGCGCCAACAACAACCCGATCCGCTCGGGATCGACCCTGATCCTCCGCAGCGGCCCGAGTCCGGAGGTCACCGCGTCGAGCATGTCGGTGACGCGCGTAGTGAGTGTGACCACTGCCGCGAGCGCCACCGAGATCAACAGGACGCCGCACACGACGACAGCCCGTGCGGGCGAGGTGGCCAGCACCTGGAATACGGCAATGACCAGCAGCATCCACACCGTCGGACGCAGTTGCGCCAGAGCGACCCGCACCGGAATCCCGGCGACCGCGAACAGTCCCACCACCACCACACCGGCAATGCCGGTCTGCAGCGGGCTGCGCACCAACACCGTGGCAGCCACGATCGACGCGATCAGCAGCGACAGTTTCGCTCCCGCGGGCATCCGGTGCAGCAGCGAATGTCCCGGGCGGTATTGGCCGATCATTCGACCAACTCCCGATAGGCGGGGACGGCGTCGCCCGGAGTCCCGTCGAACGCCACACCGCCGTCGTCGATCACGATGACGCGGTCGAAGCCGGCCAGCAGCGACAGTTGATGCGTGACGACGATCACCTGCTGGTCCACCGAGTCGAGTGCCTCGGCGACCACACGGGCATTGCGCAGGTCCAGCAGGGTGGTCGGCTCATCGGCGACGATCACCTCCGGCCTGCGGATGAGGACGGCGCCGAGGGCGAGCAACTGTTTCTGACCGCCGGACAACAGGTGCGAGGGATGCTCGGCGTGCTCCTCGAGCCCGAACCGAACCAGCATCTCTCGGACGCGAGTCGCGATCTCCGGCTTGGTCAGACCGGTCCGCCGTAACGAGAAGGCCAGATCCTCGGCGACCGTCGGCATGACGATCTGGGTGTCGGGGTCGGTGAAGACGAACCCGACCTTGCGCCGCACCTGCGCGCCCTTCCTGGCCGCATCGATCCCGTCGACCGTGACCCTGCCGGAGGTCGGTGTCAGCAACCCGTTGATCATGCGTGCTGCCGTCGACTTGCCGGAGCCATTGGCTCCGATGATGCCGACGCGGCGCTCGCTGAGACACAAGTCGATATCGCGCAAGACTTTTCGATCACCGTAGCGGTGACTCACCGAATCGAAGACGATCTCGCTCACGACACACGCTCCACAAGCATGGCGATACCCTGCCCACCGCCGATGGCACATGCCGCCAGCCCGAGCGCAGGACCACCCTCGCGCAGCATCTGGCTTGCCAAGCGCACCAACAGAATCGCGCCGGATGCCCCCCACGGATGTCCGATCGCGATGGCGCCACCCTGCGGACAGATCTTGGATTCGTCCAAGCCCAGGTCGTCCGACACCGCCAACACCACTGACGCGAAGGCCTCGGTGATCTCGATGACACCTAGATCATCCGGGTCGAATCCGGTTCGCCGCAGCAGTTTCCGTATCGCGGGTACCGGCCCCAGACCGGGGAACGCCGGGTCGGAACCCGTTACCGCGGTCCCGAGTATCCGCAGCGCGGGCAACCCCGCAGCAAGTGACTCGGTGGTGACCGCCACCACCGCGGCGCCATCGGAGATGCCACACGAGTTGCCCGCTGTGGCGGTTCCGTCGCCGCCGAAACTGGGGCGCAGCCGGGCGAGCCGGGCCTCGGTCATGCCCGCGCGGACGCGCTCGTCGCGATGAACAGCACCGATCGGGACGATTTCCGAGGAGAAGTCGGCCGCCGCGGCGAGCGTGTGCGAGCGTACGGCATAGGCGTCCTGTCGCTGGCGGGTGATGCCGCGTACCCGCGCGAGATCGTCGGCGGCCACCCCCATCTCGGGATCGGGAAAGCCCTCCGGCGCAAAGGGAGCGCGGGTGTATCGCACGGGGTCCGCGCCCGCGACCGGTGGCCAGAACCGCCACGGCGCCGTACTCGCCGATTCGACCCCGCCGGCCAGAATGAGCTCGTCCGCACCGCTACGGACCCGCACCGCCGCCTGCATCACCGCGTCCAGGCCGGATCCGCACTGGCGGTCGACCGTGACGCCGGGAACGTGCGCGCCCATCCCGGCTCGCAATGCCGCGAGCCGTGCCGGATCGCCGCCCGGCCCGAGGCAGTTGCCGAGGACGACATCGTCCACCTCGGCGGCTATCCCGGCGCCGCGCACCGACGACAGCACAGCGCGCAGCACAGGCGCGGCCAGATCGGTCGTGGTCAGATCGGCGAATCCGTGCCCGGCGTTGCCGATCGGCGTCCGGCGCGGCGCGATGAGCACAGGGACCTGATTCATATCAGCAGGTCCCTCAGCCGACCCCGGGCGACCTTGCCGTTGGCGGTCCGCGGCACGGCGGCGACCGATACCCACCGACGAGGCATCGCCTCCCTCGTCAGTACCCGGCGTGCACACGACCGCACCTCGTCGATCCCGACGCCGCTGTCGAGCTGTACCGCAGCCAGGACGGTTTCGCCGAACACGGCGTGCGGCGATCCGACGACAGCCGCTGCGGCGACCCCGTCGAGTGTCTCGAGGATGCGCTCGACATCTTCGGCGACCACGATGGTGCCGCCGACATTGATCGCGCACTCGCCCCTGCCCCGGACCGTCAGCTCGCGATTCTCCCCGAACTCGGCGAGGTCGCCGACGCCGAACCACTCGGGTGTTCCGATCACGCGGTACGGGGACCGGACGTACAGCAACCCGTCACGAACTTCGGCATCTACGCCCTCCAGCAATCGAAGCGGCTCGGGAACCCGCCGCGCCGCGACCAGGGAGACTTCCGCGGATCCGTAGTATTCGATGAGCTCGATACCGTCCGCCGCGCGCCGCGCGCCGTCGTCCAATGCGACGCCCGCGACAATCGCCGTACGCAGTCTCGGGGCGGTGCGCAGTACGTCGCGCAGGACAGCGGGCACCGCGTGCACCACGGTGGCTTTCGCCGGGTTGTCGGTGACACACGCACCTCGCCACAGCGCATGGAGCGCGCCGAATAAATGCATCGTCGCGTGCAGCGGACCGGTGATCAACACACAGTCCGTCGCGTCGACGCCGGTGATCGTGGTGAACGCGGGGAAACTGTCGACCCAGGACGCCGCCGTTCTGGCGAGCGGCCGTGGACGACCGGTCGAGCCCGATGTCGCCACCAGTAAAAAGGCCGACGGCGGAACGCTCGGGCGGAGCGGACGCGCATCGGGATTCTCGACGACCACCGCGATACCCCGCCGCGCCGCGGCGCAGACGCAGATCAAAGCGTCCGCAACCGCGAGTGTCGACGCGTCGTAGACGCGTGCGTGCGGCGCCTGCTGGCCGATCCACTCCTGGATCGCCTCATCGAGTTGCCCGTACGTGTAGGTGCGGCCGTCGAAGTCGATAGCGGGATGATCGCCCGCGCCGCCGAGTTCGAAGCTACACACGGATCACACCGGGATACGCACGATGCACTCCCTTGGCGACCACAGTCGCCACGACTACTTTCGCCAGGTCGCCCGGAATGAATGCGACGTTGGTGCCGATGGCGGAACCCACCCCCAGATCGGTGCGGAGCAGGAGCCCGATCGTGCCGAACAGGTAGATGATCACGATCCCGCCCAGCGCGTTGATCAGCAGACCGAGCGCGATCGGGTACCTGGGCACGATCCGAACGGTCAGCACGCCGATGAACGCGGCGGCGGGAACCCAACCGATGAGATAACCGGCACTCGGTCCCGCCAGCGCCGTCAATCCGGTGCGTCCACCGGACAGCAGCGGCAGACCGATCATCGTCAGCGCGAGGAAGACCACCACCGCGGCCGTGCCCTTACGCGCTCCGAGCACCGCGCCGGCCAGGACGACCCCCAGGGTCTGCACGGTGATCGGCACGCCACTGAATCCGACGGTGATGGCGCCAGGCAGGCCGAACGCGGCGATCAGCGCGGCGAACACGGCGATCTGCGCCATGTCTCGAGCGGAAACACCGACTCTCGATTCCCGAGAGGTCTCGACATCCTCCACGACGACATCCTTCGCTGCTATCTTGAACGCTGTTCAAGATAGCAGGACGACCAGAGCGTCGGCCGACCCGTTCCCACCACTATCGCCGAACGAGGCAGCCGCACGTCATCCGACGGCCCGGCCCGGTTCGCCGCAGCCTCACGTGATGGGACTAGAGCACCTGCCCGGCCACACCGCCGCGTGCTGCCTGTTGCGAGTATCAGCCAGCGCTCGGCGGCAATACGTCGGCAAGGTGGCCAGTCATTGTTGCGCAACGCTACTCTTGCCAGACCAGTTGACGGAACTCGCTGGGAAGTTGGGACATGGCGTGATCGAAGGTGTTGCCGATATTCGCGTCCCGCAGCACGGTGAGAACCGCGGACACACCGCGGGAGGTCTCATCGGCGTTGAGGCCGGTGCGCCCACTGATTCGGCGCAAGAACTCATCGAGCCCGAATTTGTCCAGTGTCCGTCGCGACCGGGACAGCGACTCGTCCAGCGGAGCGGGCAGCCGCAGCCGCAATTCGCGGATCTCGCCACGGCTGAGCCGGTCGGCGACGGTGAGCAGCACAGCCCGGGTCAGATCCGCGGCCTCCTCCCGCGAGAGGCTGGCACGGTCCGCCACGGTTCGGAAGATCTCCTCGGCTTCCAACGGATCAACCTCCTCGATGCCGACACCATCGATAATGCCGATTTTCGGCCTTCACGTGACGCACTACCCAGGCGCAGCGGGACTGAACATCAACCGATCCCGATCGCCGTAGGCGGACTACAGGTCGACCGATACGGCCGACTCCGTCGTCTGCCCGCGCGTCCAGAGCTGTTCGGGACGGACGGTGAGCAGGTCGGCTACCGCGCAGATCACGGCCGGGCGTTTGTCGACGTGGTCGAGGTCCGGGGTGATGACCAGGACGCTGGGCTGCGGCCGACCTTTCGCGGCCGCGGCGGCCCGCAAGGTATCGATGGCATCCAGCAGTCGCCCGAGTGGGCGGTCCATGCGTGGCCCGATCACGATGGTGCGCACCAAGTGCACGTCGTGCTTGCGGGCCAGGGAGCGAATGCGCTGCTCGGCGTGACGCTGCCGGATGGGTTCGGCGTGGGCGAGCATGTAGCCGACCGCGACCCGGCGGTTCACGGCGCACTCCGACCGGATACGTCGGTGCGGGCGGCGCACCAGCCGACAACGCCCCCGAGTAAGACGCCGAGAGCGAACACGAGCAGTAGATCCAGCATGGCCATTACGCTCCTTCCGTCGACGAGCGGCGACCCACGCCGGGCTGTCACCAGATATGCACGCCTGTCCGCCCTCGTGGACGGACGCCGTGCCTGGCGGCAACCGGCCCGAGCTGCCTGGAGGACCGTACGAGGCATAGCGCACGAGGAACCAGTCGAGTGCGTGAAAGTGCGCGAACTGATGACATCGGCACCGGTCGAAGTCACCATGAGGCCGTATCCATGCACACCACGCGCTACTAGGAGCACTCATCATGCAGGTTCGATTTCTCGGCGGTCCGTCCGGCGGTCAGGGCTCGCCGCGGCTGTACGCCACCGACCGCGACACCTTCGCCGTCCAAGGCTGGAAGACCGACCACCCGGAGCAGGTCGAGATCCCGCACCGACTGCTCGCTCATACCGAGCCCGGCACGGCCGTGGCCGGGCTCGTCGATACCGGCCGCGGAACGTTCCTGCTGACCGGGATCCCGGTCGTCGACACCGAAGCCCTAGCGGTGATGAAGATTCCCGGACACGAGGCCGCCGTGGAGGTGCCGATCGCGCGGGAGGTGACACCGGATGATCCAGATCCCGCCCGGTGAGCGATTCGACGAGCTACTCGATCTAGCCGAGCACACCGCCTTCCACCTGGAGACGGCCGACAACTACCGTGCCGACATCGAAACCGACTCCCTGACTGCGTGGCGCGTCGATGAAGCCCGTGACCCAGGCGGGGACTGGTTCGGCCCCTGGACAAGGCAGGTCCAGCGAATGACCGAACGCGGAGTCGCGGTCACCCGGGCACGTATCGTGACCATTCCGCACAGCACTTACACCCGCTATTTGCTCGCCCTCACCCGCCACAACATCGCCGCTGGGGAAGAGGTCCGCTACCTACCCCGCAACCAAGCCGACCCGGAAGACGCTGTCGCCGAGGACTTCTGGCTACTCGACGAGCACACCCTCGCCTACAGCCTCTTCGACGACCGCGGCCGCTGGACCGGCGCGGCCGCCACCGTCGACCCACGCCAACTCCGCGCCGCGGCCGAGGTCCGCGACCGCGTATGGTCGGCTGCGATCCCATACCAGGACTATCTCTTCGGCAGGTCCCCATGACCGCGAACGGAGTCGACCGTGCGCGCCAAGCCCTCGGCGCCCGACTGCGTGAATTGCGCCGCACCGCGGGCCTGGACGGCCGCGAATTCTCCTCCGCCGCAGGCTGGCACTGGTCGAAGACCAGCAGGGTGGAACTCGGCAAGCAACGCCCGAGCCGTGACGACCTCGCCGTGTGGTGCCGGTTGTGCGACGCCGAACTGGCGCTGCCCGACCTGCTGGCCGCCCTACAGAACGTCGAAGCCCAATGGCAGGAATGGCGGCGGGTCACCGCGGGCGGGCACGCCCGCAGGCAACGTCGCGGCATCGAACTCGAAAGCCGCGCCCGATCGCTGCGCACCTACAGCACGATTCTCATCCCCGGCCTGCTCCAAACCGAGCCCTACGCCCGCGCCGTCCTGACCCAATGCATTCGTTTCCTCGGCACCCGCGACGACCTCGACGATGCCGTCACCGCGCGCTTGCACCGCCAGCGCATCCTGCACCGTGGCGACCACCGCCTCGTGCAGCTCATCGACCAGGCCGCCCTGCACACCCGCGTCGGCGGCCGAGCCGTCGTGGCCGGCCAGCTCCAGCACCTGCTGGATATCGGGTTCGGTAACCCGCGCCTGCTGCTCGGTGTAGTCCCCCTCGGCGCCGGATTCGTCTACACCACCACCTCGTTCGACCTGCTCGATCGCCGCACCGCCCTCGTCGAAACCCTCAGCGCCGAACTCACCATCACCACCCCGTCGGAACTCGCTCTCTACGAGAAAGCCTGGGCAGGACTCTACGAACAAGCTGTTTTCGGCGAGCATGCTCGCGCGCTCATCACCGCCGCTCAACACCACAGTTCAGGGCCAGCGAGTTATAGCGACACATCGTGTAATCGACCCCGGCCGGAGTCTGCGCGATGATCGGAATCGCTAGCCTTTTCGGCCGGTGAGTCGTTGCCGAATGTCGTGCACCGCCCGGAGTTGAGTGCGGGCGTCACCGTGGTTGCGCTCGATCTCGCTCAACAAACTCAGCAGTTCGTCGAGGTCTTCGCGCTTGACCCGACCTGGGCCCGGTGGAGCACCGAATTCGACGCGCAACACGTGGGCGATCTCGTCCGCGTTCTGCACTGGCACGACGGTGACCGGGGTGTCGGCGGTCGCGCCCCCCGTGAACGCCTGCTTCACGAAGAGCCTCAGTTCCCCCAACGACAGCGTTTCGCCTGGATTAGGCAGAGCAAGATCCAAACGCGAAGTCATGCCGTCAGGGTAGAGCCTCCGCCCCTTGATCGGAGGGGGTGCCACGCGGACCGACACGTGGTAGCCAACGGAGTGCCGCGGGCTCAGTCCGCCAGGCGGGCGGGAAACCCGCCGGTGGCGATGGGACCCCAGCGGTCGATGTGTATGCGGATCAAAGACTTGTCTTGACGCTTCATCGCGTCCCGATACTCGGACCAATCCGGGTGCTCACCGGAAATGCACCGGTAGTAGTCGACCAATCCATCCAGTGCCGCGGGCATATCGATCACCTCGGCATGTCCGTCGACCTGCACGTAGGGACCGTTCCAGTCATCGGACAGCACACAGATCGACACCTGCTCACGGCGGCGTATGTTGCGGGTCTTCGCGCGGTCCGGATAGGTCGACACCACGATCCGGCCGCCGGAGTCCACACCACAGGTCACCGGAGAAAGCTGCGGATCACCGGAGGTCCGGACCGTCGACAGCAGACCGCGGTGGCGGGGACGCAGAAACTCCAGGAGTTCGGGCAGTTCCACACGGCGTGTGGTGGCGATCGTCGGCATGGTCCATTCCTTGTCTGTATCGAGTCCTCAGGAGCGGCCCGGTCGACACGGACGAGGACCGGTCCGGTTTCGAAGCGAGTGCACACCGTCGGCGATTCGAGCCGATCGGGCAAGTTTCCGTCCGGCGGTCGGCGGCCGGCTCCTGCGCTCCGCCGCTACGGTCAGGACATCCAGGTCCTGTCAGCAGAGTAGAACATGGACCGGAGCAATACGAACGATGTCGATGCGGCCGTTCTCGTCGACGATGCGCCGGCCGACTGGTTGCGCAGAGTTAGCATGGAGGCATGCGCTCCTTGTGGCCGCACTTGTCGTACGAGCAGTGGCACCTGACCTGTGACACGATGCATGCACACACACAGGTTCTGGGCAAACTAGCGACCGAACTGGCTCCGGCCGAGCCGCAATTACAGCACGCAGCACTGCGCCTGACCGCGCGCGGCTGGGAGACCGCCGCGCTACCCGCGCCGGACGGATCGGGGTCATTGACGGTGCGACTCGATTTGCGGTCACACGAGGCCGTGGTCGAGCACAGTACCGGTACGACCCGCCGAATCGCGTTGACTCCGAACCGATCTGTCGGCGCGGTGACACGGGATGTGGTGGCCGCGGTGTGCGCGCTCGGCGGCCCGGTGACGATCAATCCCACACCGCAGGAAGTATCGTGGACCGTACCGCTCGATGAGGACGATGAACACGCCACTTACGACCCTGAGCAGGTTGCCGACTATTTCGCCGCGGCCACCCAGGCCGCGCAAGTGTTGGCCGAATACCGCGCACCGTTCCGTGGTCGTTCCACCCCGGTCAACGCATGGTGGGGTTCGTTCGATCTCGCGGTCAGTCTGTTCTCCGGGGAGCCTGCCGCGCCGCCCTCGACCGACTTCATCATGCGCAATGCCATGGACGCCCAAGAGGTCGCTGTCGGCTGGTGGCCCGGCGACGAAAATTACGGCAAAGCATCGTTCTACGCATACGCCTACCCAGCGCCCGACGGCTTCGACGCACTCTCTCTCGCACCAGCCGCCGCGCATTGGGACAGCACCTTGGGCGAGTACATCCTCGACTGGGACGACATCCGGTCCAGTGACGATCCGCACGCACTGGCGTTGGAGTTCGCACGCTCGGCGTTCCAGTGCTCCTGCCGGATCGGCAAATGGGACAGCACGCTGGCCGAGAGCACCCAAGGACACCCGCCACCGGTGCACTGATCCTTGTCGGTCCGCCGGGATCGACTCCACGAGCGCGACTGTTCGGCAAGCGTCGACAATGGTGACGGCACGTTCGGCGGCCGGAATCTCGGGTGTCAGCGTGCGGTAGATCTGCTCGTTGCGGAAGTGGCGATCTCAGACGGGGAATTCGACTCCCGTCAGTTGCTCCGAGACCGCCCACAGACGCCGCTGGACGGCTGTGTCATGAGATTGCGCGCTCGATTCGACCAGCGTCGGGTGCCCTCTGCTCTCGAAGAATCTATCCGGGCCGTAGTACTGTCCGCCGACCACTCGAGGATCGGTGGCCGCACGCAGAGTCGGCAGCGCACCCATCGCCGGACTCTGTGTGAACAGCGGTGCTACGACGGGCACGAGCGCACGCAGCGGACTCGGCAGGTTTCGCATCAGATCGGTATTGGCGGCGCCCGGGTGAGCGGCGACCGCGATCGTAGTATTTCGGCTCGACAGCCTGCGTTGCAGCTCGTAGGTGAACATCAGGTTCGCGAGCTTGGATCGACTGTAGGCGGCTACTCGAGTGTAAGACCGTTCCGCGTGAAGGTCATCGAAGTCGATGCGGGACCGGTAACGATGGCCGATGCTGCTGACCGTGACCACTCGGGAGCCCGGTACCGGGAGCATCTTGTCGAGCAGCAGCCCGGTCAGCGCGAAATGGCCGAGGTGGTTGGTGCCGAACTGCAGCTCGAACCCATCGCGAGTC
Organism: Nocardia sp. NPDC049190; assembly: GCF_040648115.1. Taxonomy (NCBI): domain Bacteria; kingdom Bacillati; phylum Actinomycetota; class Actinomycetes; order Mycobacteriales; family Nocardiaceae; genus Nocardia; species Nocardia sp. NPDC049190. Next base: position 2,707 of record NZ_JBEZDE010000010.1, on the reverse strand, counting down.
CTCTGTTTCGGAGTGTGCATCACGCCGGCGTTATTGATCAACAGATCGATGGTGGGGTGCGTGGACCGCAGTTCTTCCGCCGCGTCGCGCACGGAATCCAGCGAGGTGAGATCGAGTCGCTGAACCGTGATTCCTGCGTCCGCCACCGCCTCGGCGATACGGCGGGCCGCGAGACCGCCCTTGTGCACATCCCTGACTGCCAACACTATGGACGCACCCCGTGTGGCGAGCGCCTGGGCTATCTCGAAGCCGAGACCACTGTTGGCGCCGGTGACGACGGCAAGTCGGCCGTGTTGTCCAGGCATGTGACTACTCGCCCACCGCTGCTCCATACCTACTCCGATTCTTCCTTGCGGCAGTTACTCGGCAAGGATTTCAGGCGATCCGCGCGAGCAGCCTAGCGGTCAGCGCACCGCATCCGATAGAGCACCGACGAACCGATGGCGGCCCAGGCCGGCGGTGGAGGCCATAGCAATGCTGTGGGCCCGGTGCGGTTCCCGACCGACCTCCCTCGGAACTCTCACCTCCCGCACCGATCAAAGAGACTTCGCGTCCTCGGTGACCTTCGGCGTACCAGGCCCGGTGCATTTCACCCTTCTTCCCGCGATACACAGTACGGGCCAAACCATTCGCCGAGATCGCCCGAACGCGCCGGGGTCTCATGTTCTCGACCAGGACGCCGCAGTCATCTCGCGGTTGTCGCCAGGCGGAATGCCGGACCCGGCGTTATCTCCAATTCGGCCCCGGACTGCGGCTTGTGTCCACATTCGCAGACCATCTCCACATGGACACGGTGTCCGCAGCCTCGGTGGTTTACCTGGATGGCCGGGCCGGCGGGGTCGGCAAGGTACTCGTCGCCGAACTGCACTAAAGCCACCAGCACGGATATCAGGCGGTCACCTTTCGTGGTCAAGATGTATTGGCTGCGTGTGCGGTCACCGGGCTCCTTGTACGGTTCGACAGCAAAGATCCCCTGCGCGACCAGCATGTGCAGTCGCTCCGCCAACAGGTTGCGAGGGCATCGAAGTACCTCGAGGAAGTCCGCGAACCGAGTGACGCCATACATGGCCTCGCGCAGAATCAAAAATGTCCATTTCTCACCGACGATGTCCAACGTGCGGGCAATTGAGCAGTTACTGGTGTCATGGCTGGTGCGCTCGTGCATGAAATCGAGGGTAGCCGGTCGGTATGACCAGTTCGCCCAGTTCAACTGCCGCCGCACTGCACCTACCGGTCTATCTGAGTTTATTTTCTTATACTCAGCTGGTAGCGTCGCGGCTATCCGAGCAAACGGCGTAAGCCGTCAGCCTGACGAACGGAGAAGCTATGGCAAGCGAACAGTCGGACCAACTGGCCGAGTTGGCCGGAGCCACCCGGGAGCGGATGAGCAACCCGAACCTGGACCTGCACACGATTCGGGACATCTGTGACGCCCTGGCCGAGGCGGCGGGCAAGGAACCCGAGGGGGTCAGCTACTGCGAAGTCGACGCCGGCGGCGTACCCGCCCTGTGGTGTATACCGGCGGGCTGTGATGACCAGAGCGTCGTGTTGTTCAACCATGCTGGCGGCACAGTGGTTTTCTCGATGGCCAGCGACCGGAAGGCCGCGGGACACCTGGCCAAGGCCGCGGGCATCCGCGCGCTGGTGCTGGGCTTCCGGCGCTCACCGGAGAACAAGTTCCCCGCCCAGCAGGACGACGTCGAAACGGCGTACCGCTGGCTGCTCTCCCAGGGCTACCACCCCGACAAGATCGCGAGCGCCGGCCACTCGGTCGGCGGTAATCTCGCGGTCAGCCTGGCCATCCGGCTGCGGGATCGGGGACTGCCACTGCCGGCAGCGATCCTGTCGGTGTCAGGCTGGTATGACACCGAACTGAAGAACCCGACATATCAGACCAACGCCGAGACGGACAAGATTCTGTCGATGCCGCTGGCGCAATTCTTCCGTGACAGTTGGCTGGGCGGCACCGACATCGCGCATAACGATCCCCGCGTGAATCTCCTGTACGCCGACCTGGCCGGATTACCCCCGATCAACATCTATTACGGCGCCCACGAGGTGCTCGTCGGCGAAATCCACGAGTTCGCGGACCGGGCAAAAACAGCCGGTCTCGACACAAGCCTCCATGGCGTGGCCGACGGTCAACATATCTTCCTGCTGGGTGCCGGCCGGGTACCAGAAACAGACGCGGCGATTACCGAAATGGGTCAGTGGCTGCGCTCGAAACTCGCGGTCAACATCTCGAGACGTCCCGCGTATCCTGCCTAGCGGCTGATATCCGGCTCAATGGTCTGGGCACGCGGACAGGTGAACCAAGCCATCGGGCAGGGTGGGCCGATTTACTTACAACCAGCGCTCGACGCTCATCGGGTCGCGAAAGCGGCCGGAGCGATACGGATTCCCACTATCTGCGAGCTCGTAGATCTCGCCGACGAGCATTTTATGGGCGCCGTAATTATCGAAGGGATCTTCATGCTTACCGGAATTTACGCAACTGTCGCCTATCCGTGCAGACGGCGTTTTGCCGCCAGCCTGCCGAACGGAAAACTATGGTAAGCGAGCAGTCGGACCAACTGGCCGAGTTGGCCGGATCGTCATCGGAGCCGCCGGTCCGGCCCCCGCGCCATGCCAAGACGATCATCATCGGCAGTGGATTCGCGGGTCTGGGCCTTGCCATCCGGCTGACCGAGCAGGGCCGCCACGACTA